>NZ_JBRFPI010000588.1:0-1146 GCF_053579595.1 Cellvibrio sp. | reverse complement strand
CTGGCTTGAGCATTAACGGTTTCACCAACAGTTCCAGCGCCGGTATTGTGTTCTTAACCTTAAAACCTTTTGAAGAGCGCAAAGGCAAAGAATTGTCTGCAGCGGCTATTTCACAAAAACTGCAAATGAAATTTGCCGGTGTTGAGGAAGCCTTTATTGCGGTGTTCCCACCACCACCCGTACGCGGTTTGGGTACTACCGGTGGATTTAAATTGCAGATCGAAGATCGCGCTGGTTTGGGTTATGAAAAATTAGCGGAAGTGGTTGCGCAGGTGCAACAAAAAGCCATGCAGCGCCCTGAGTTGGCGAGTGTATTTTCCAACTACAAAATTAACGTACCGCAATTATATGCCGATGTGGACCGCACCAAAGCCAAACAACTTGGCCTGAATGTGAAAGAAATTTTTGACACCATGCAAATCTATTTGGGTTCGCTCTATGTCAATGACTTCAACCAATTCGGCCGCACCTATCAAGTTATCGCTCAGGCAGATGCGGAATATCGCAACACGCCAGCAGACGCGCTTAACTTAAAAGTGCGCAATGCGCAGGGCGATATGGTGCCGCTTGGTTCAGTGTTGACCATGGAAGAAAGTTACGGCCCGGAAAGTGCGGCTCACTACAACGGTTATCTTGCGGCAGATATTAACGGCAATGCAGCTCCCGGCTATTCCAGCGGTCAAGCGCAGGATGCGATTGATGAAATTCTGGATGAAGTGTTGCCCTCAGGCATTGTGTACGAGTGGACGGATTTGACCTATCAGGAAGTGCTTGCAGGCAACACTGCAATTTATATTTTGCCGCTGTGTTTGCTCTTGGTGTTTTTAGTGCTCGCTGCGCAGTATGAAAGTTTGGCGTTGCCACTGGTGGTAGTGACGATTGTTCCACTGTCGATTTTGTCTGCGCTCTTTGGTGTGTGGATTACTAATGGCGACAACAATATCTTCACGCAAATCAGTTTGTTTGTGCTCGCAGGGCTCGCGAGTAAAAACGCGATCCTGATTGTGGAGTTTGCGCGCGAACTGGAAATGCGCGGTATGGCAACTTATCAAGCAGCTATTACTGCCAGCCGTATGCGTCTAAGTCCAATTTTAATGACTTCTTTCGCATTTATTATGGGTGTATTGCCGATGGTGTTCTCCACGG
>NZ_JBRFPI010000587.1:0-1175 GCF_053579595.1 Cellvibrio sp. | reverse complement strand
GTTGCGCTTTGCTCACATCGGGTACGTATTGCTGGACGGGAGAATTGGCAATCGGTTGCCGGGCAATGGTGACTTTATTTTCACCGTAAATAATATCGGATACGGTTTCAGCCAGGGCTTTGATAGAAATGGCTTGCGCAGAACCCAGATTATAATTTTGCTGGGAGCGGCCATTGATCAACATGGTTAACAACCACACCGTCATATCCGCTGCGTATAAATAGGAGCGGCTACTAGTGCCATCGCCATTGATTGCAATCGTGCGATTGTCGAGTCCATCGCGAATAAAATTCCCCGCTGCAAAGTGTGCATCCAGTGGCAGGTAAGGACCTAGCAACGCAAAGCAGCGCGCAACTTTTACCTGGATATTGTGCTGTTGAGCAAAATTGTGGGCGAGCCATTCGGAGACACGCTTACCCTGTCCATAGGCATTATTGATATCGAGTGAGTCGGGAGCGCCGGAATAATTTTCCGCGATTTGGGATATTGCTGTCGGTTGGCGACCATAAACTGCGCCCGAGCTGGTCAATAAATAACGACTTGCGCCTGTGCGCTTTGCAAGCGCCAAGGTTGCCCGTGTGCCTTGTACGATGTTGTCGAACGTAGTGGTAGGATTGTCACCGGTTTTTACTACATCAGTAGCCGCATGAATCACACTATCAAATGGCTCATGGATTGTATCTAGCGCGGTGACATCGCCTTGAATCAGAGTCACTATCTTATGCGTTGCTAAATGCGGAGCCTTGGTGGTAAACGCAGCGGGATCCCTGCTGAGTACACTCAGGTGGAGATTTAAATCCAGTTGTGCGTTTGCCCATAGCAGCGCCTCCAATAACCAACAACCCACAAAGCCGGTGCCGCCGGTAATAAAAATACGTTGATTGCGCAACGCCGCCCATACCTCGGTTGGCGTTTGCGTAACAATCAACTGCAAATCATCCAGTGCTATACCGGGTTGATAGCTAGTGAGTGTGTGATTAGTAGAGTCCTGATTCATGAGCAGTTAAAAATTCAAACCAAAAAATTCTTCCATTTTTTCGGCGACATAATCGAAATGTTCTGTACCCAACGCAGGATAAATACCTAGCCAAAGCGTGTTATTCATGGTGTTGTCAGTAACCGTTAAATCACCGACCACGCGATGCTCAACCCCTTCAAAATACGGTTGGCGGGTT
>NZ_JBRFPI010000586.1:0-1350 GCF_053579595.1 Cellvibrio sp. | reverse complement strand
CCTGCCCGCCTTCGCACCATTGCGTCCACAGCACTCCAAACTACTCTTGAGTATTGTGGTAGATGACCGCATCGTCGATATGACTACCCAAGCTATCGACCTATCCATCCGCTCTGGCTGGTTGCGCGATTCTTCGTTAGTGGCACGCAAGCTGGCTGACTTGCACGAAGTGCTGGTGGCAGCGCCAGATTATCTGCGCCGTTTCGGGGTACCTGCATCGCCCGAAAGTCTGCGCGAACATCGCATTATTGGCTTTAACCGCTTTGCAGAACCGACCACGCTCACCTTCAAAAGTGCCACCGGTGAAAGCGCGCGTATTATGCTCACTCCCGGCGCCATGACCGACAATGTGGCGATGCTGCGCGATTTTGCGGTGCAGGGTTTTGGCCTCGCTCGCTTGCCGAGCTATATGGTGCAGCGCGAGTTAGCCAGCGGCGAGCTGGCTTTGCTGTTGCCCGATTGGGCGCTGCCCGGCGCGGGGATCTATGCCGTTACTTTGAAGCGCACCCTTCAGCCACCCAAGGTGAGTGCGGCGATTGAGGCGATTAGTAATTATCTTGCTACGTTACAAACTCCGCGTGAGTAGTGTTCGCGTAAAAACAGCAATGCTCTGTGCTTGCTTTACCGCCTGTGTCTTTAAAGGGCAAGGCTCCGGTTGTATTGCAGTGGTGAGTTAACTACTGCTGCGGAACGCCAATATCGGCCAGGCTCACCTCGTTGTATTTTACATTCCCCATAATTGTTTCATCCGGCACTGCATCGCCCCAGGTTTTCATTGACTCCAGCACATCGCGTAAGCCCTCTCCTAACGGGGTTAATTCGTAAACAACTCGCGGCGGTGTTTCTGCATAGGCTGTGCGAGTGACCAATCCGTGTGCCTCAAATCGTTTCAGCCGGTGAGTCAGGGTGTGCGCGCTTATACCCGGTAGTGCATCCCGTAATTGCGTGAAGCGCTGGGGGCCAAGGAGCAATTGCCGCACGATTAAGGTCGCCCATGGCCCATCAAGAAGGACTAAAAACCTGGCAACTCCACAGCAGGGAACTTTATTTTCATTCATGGCAAAAATTCTCTAATAGTGCATTTGACGTAACCAATCTTAGCATAGCACCATTAATACTCTGTTTAATTAACTATTGAGGAGTATTTATGACATATGTAGTTCACGGCGCAACCGGCGCACAAGGATCACCCTTGTTTAGAAAATTAGCGGCTGAAGGTAAACCGGTAGCGGCTGCCATTCGAAATCCACAAAATCTCGGTACGGGTTCAGCCGTAGCGGTTGATCTCATGTCGGTTCAATCTTTGGTTGCAGCTTATTTGGGGGCAGAAGGTGTTTTTATCCATCTGCC
>NZ_JBRFPI010000585.1:0-1355 GCF_053579595.1 Cellvibrio sp. | reverse complement strand
TCGATAGTCCCGGCGCACGCAATTATTTTTGCGGCAAAGTCACCAAACCCGACGAAGTAGCGAATGGTACGGCCAGATACCCGGTATGCGGCGACGCCTTTGCGAGCGATTTCAACGGCGGTTATTCCTACATGAGCGTTTTGAATCACCATCAAGGGCGCAAGGTGCTCGGGCCAACTGCCAAAAATGTGTGCGGGTTTGACAGCGAAACCTGGCAGGGTGGTAAAACGCCTTGGGATAATGCCATCAACTGGCCGGTCAATAACATCAATTCGGGTTCGTTAGTCTTCTCTTGGGATATCAGTAACGGCCCGCATTTTGATGACACCTCAGACTTCCGCTATTGGATCACCAAACCTGGTTTTGTCTATCAGGTCGGGCGCGAATTGACCTGGGCGGATTTCGAAGACCAGCCCTTCTGCGATCTGCCTTATAACGACGATAATCCGGGCGCCTATCCCAATGTGCGCGCCGAAAAAGCCACCGCGCATATCCACACTACCTGTACGGTTCCGGCACGTACAGGCCGCCATGTGATCTATGCGGAATGGGGGCGCGAACCTCCAACTTACGAACGCTTCCACGGTTGTATTGATGTGCAAATCGGCGGTGGCGGCAACAGTTCAACACCGGTGGCATCATCGAGTCGCGCCAGCGTCGCGCCCAGCTCATCGAGCCGTGCCAGTGCTGTACCTGGCTCGTCCAGCCGCTCCAGCTTAGCGCCTGGTTCATCCAGTCGTTCCAGTGTTACGCCTAGCTCGACGCCTGGTTCCAGCCGGTCATCCAGTAGTGTGGCCAACAATGCGGGTCTGAGTTGTTCGTATGTTGTTACCAATTCCTGGGGTACAGGATTCACCGGCGTTATCCGTGTTGCCAATACTGGTACCGCGAGCAAAACCGGCTGGACTGCAACCTGGCAATATGCAGGCAGCAACCGACTGACTAACTCGTGGAACGCCACTGTGACGGGTAGCAATCCTTATTCCGCGACCAATCTTAATTGGAACGGCACCGTAGGTGCAGGGCAATCGGTTGAGTTTGGCTTCCAGGGTAATACCAATGGCGGCAGTGTAGAGACACCAACCGTTACTTGCCGTTAAGCGCGGCACTGAGTAAATGCAATCAGCGGGGCGCAGTGATCCCGCTGATTGCAATTTTTTGGCTATTTTTTTTGAGGTGTGGGTTGAATCGTCACGGCTCCAATAATCCCGTGCCCTTATGGGGCTCGTTGCTAGTGTTGCCGATACTGGCTCTTGCGGTTTATCTGCATTTCAAGCCGGTGCCGGCACAGATGGTTCCCGAACTAACCCCGCTTAATTCCGTTGCGCAGGGTGAGGCGATTGCTCCTCGTTCAG
>NZ_JBRFPI010000584.1:0-1433 GCF_053579595.1 Cellvibrio sp. | reverse complement strand
TACCACTAAAAGTGGACACCCTAAAAACGCTCAGAATAACCCGAGAGGTGACCCATGACCAAGAAGACTCCCGCACAATCGAACAAAAAACACACTGCCGAATTCAAACTTGAGGCTCTAAAACTGGCTGATAGAGTGGGTGCGACAGAAGCAGCTGAAAAACTCGGCATATACCCAAGTCAGATATACAGCTGGCGCACGGCCATCAATAACAAGCGAACACAAGGTGAGCGGGAATCAATTCTCGCGACCGAAAACGCCCGCTTAAAGCGTCAACTGGCAGAACAGGCGGAGGAACTCGAAATCCTAAAAAAGGCGGCCACCTACTTCGCGAAGCATCAAAAATAAAGCGTTTTGAATACATGCGACAATACAGCGGCATTTACTCTATGAGGATAATGGCGCGGGTTCTAAACGTATCGCGAAGTGGGTATTACCTTTGGTGTAACTCTATTGGTCGCAGCAATTTCCGCAGCCAGCGCAAACAGGAAATTGACGAACGCGTACTATCAGCATTTGTGGTCAGCAAATGCCGCGATGGTGCGGATCGAATTCTTGCAGAACTTGCGGACAATGGAACACCGCATAATATTAAGACGATAAGAAAGAGCCTTAAAAGACAGGGGCTTGTGCCCAAAGCAGCCAGGTTGTTTAAAGTCACAACTGACAGCAATCATAACCTGCCGATAGCGCCTAATTTATTGGTGCGTAATTTTAATGCGCGCAAGCCCAATGAAAAATGGGTTAGTGATATCACCTACGTTCAAACCACAGAAGGATGGCTATATTTGGCGATGTTCATTGATTTGTTCTCAAGAAGGGTCGTTGGCTGGTCAATGAGTGAAAGAATTGATTCAGAACTTGTTTGTGATGCCTTGCAAATGGCGTTATGGCGGCGTGGTTTTCCGAAGCATGTTATCGTTCATAGTGATCGTGGCAGCCAATATGCATCAAATGCATTTCGAGAAATTCTCGCGCAAAATGATCTGATTCAAAGCATGAGCCGCAAGGGGGATTGCTGGGATAACGCGTGCGCTGAAAGCTTTTTCCACTCATTAAAGGTAGAGCTATTAATGGGTGAGCCTTTACAAAACCGAGAAAAAACGCGAGAGGCTATTTTTGAATATATTGAAGTGGACTACAATCGACGACGTCGCCACAGTGCAATTGGCTATAAAAATCCAGAGCAATTTGAGGCGATGCATGTAAGTTAGATCATTGTCCATTTTTGGTGGTAGGGATCAAGCAAGCCGTGGGGAGCGTAGCAAAACCCAGCACTTACTTGTTCCCGCGCTCCGCATGGGAATGCATACATTATCTAAAACCAAAATTATTCTTAAACCAAAACAACGCACCTCCGGCAAGTCACTTTTCTTTACGTGCCTAAAGAAAAGTGACCAACAGGTCACTCCTCGGCTTTGGCTTCCGGTGTC
>NZ_JBRFPI010000583.1:0-1513 GCF_053579595.1 Cellvibrio sp. | reverse complement strand
CGGTTCGATATGAATGCCGAGCAAAAAACCAAAGGTTATTCGCACGGCCAGCGGGTTAAAGCCAGTTTGATTTTGTTATTGGCAAGGCGCCCGCGCTTGGTGATTTTGGATGAACCCACCACCGGGCTTGACCCTGTTTCGCGCTATGAGGTTCTGGCTGAATTGGCGGAAATCCTGCGCGATGAAAATCGTAGCGTTTTATTTTCCTCGCACAGCACTCAGGATGTAGAACAACTTTCCGATTCGATTACGTTTTTACATAAGGGCAAAACCCTAGCCTGTCAGGATAAGGAAACTTATATCGAAGGTTGGCGCAGGGTGTTGTGTTCGGGCACGCTCAACCAGCCGTTGGATTTGCCTGGTGTGGCGGAGTTTAAAAGTAATGGCTCACTGCATGAAATTAAAATCAGGGGCTTTGAAGATGCAATGCTGGCCAGAATTCATGCACAAGGGTTACAGATATCCCAAGTTGAGCGCATGACCCTGGAGCAAATTTTTATCGCGAGTGTAAGGGAGGTGGCTAAACAATGAATTCGATAGCGAATCGTGCGGTACTCAATATGCCGGTTATCAAACAACTGGTGTATAAGGATTGGTATTTAAATCGAAAATTATTGGCGGTCTATGTAGGCGGCGGAATTTTTTCGTTGAGCATTATTAGTTTGGGCGAATGGCAATTTTTTATGGGCGCCATTCTGTTTATTACCATGCTGGTGGCCATGGGTAACCATCAGTTGTCTGTCACTATGATTAATGAGCGCAAAGAGCAAACCTTGGCATTTGTAATGAGCTTGCCAGTGTCGCCAGCCGATTATGCCATGGCGAAATTTTTATCAAATATGGTGCTCTTTTTTGTTCCTTGGTTACTTTTAACGTTGGTCACTATCGCAGTGATTTTATTAACGCCCTTGCCAGACGGATTGGTCGCTTTTACCTTGCTCATTTGTGTGCTCATCGCAGTGAATCATTGCATTTGCTGGAGTGTGACTATGGCGACTGAAACAGAGGCGAGTTTTTTAATGGTAATGATTGGTCTCAACTGCTTGCTAAATCCTATGTTATACCTACTTGCCCGATCCCCGAACATTGGTGGCCATAATTTAAATGGTGAGGTTATCTGGACCACTACCGCAACCTTGGTATTGTTGTGTGAAATCCTCGCCATTGTGTTGCTGTTGGTTGGCACATTGTATTTCCGCTCGCGTAAGAAAGTTTTCTATTAGTTCTAGAATTTTAGCCTGAATTCAAGTCAGGCAATTCCCCATCAACCTGCATGAGGTGGTCATTATGAATTCCACAGAGCACTCGCACGCCAATAAAATGGTGCGCCCCTATGAAGTGGAACGTTTGCATTATCTGGATAATTTGCGCGCGCTAGCTATGATCGGCGGCGTTTTTTTTCATGCAATGCTGGCTTATAGTCCTGCATTACATAATCTTTGGTTGACGGCAGACCGCGAGCAATCTGTTGTTATCGATATGGTCGCGTGGTTCTCACATCTGTTTAGAATGC
>NZ_JBRFPI010000582.1:0-1544 GCF_053579595.1 Cellvibrio sp. | reverse complement strand
CCCCACACCCCGGTGGAGCGCGGTACTGCGCGGTTGGTTGGCACTTCTGCTGCAACCCGGCTGGCGGCTGGCCACGGGTTGCGGCTTGGTCATTGCGCTGGCACTGGCCGCTTTCTTTGCGCTGCCCGCCAAACCAACACCCTCAACTACACGAGAACGAACGGTGTAATCCTGGTACGCAGGAAGAGCTACTGCAGCCAAAATACCAATGATCGCTACTACGATCATCAATTCAATTAAGGTAAAACCATTCTGTAACGTTTTTTTCATCACAAATCTCCAAACATTTTAGGGAAGTAAAACAACACACATGTACAGTAGCAAATCACATACCAACATTCGGAAAAACCTAAAAACAGTCGCAAATGCTGCCTCTGCCTAGATCAGGCGCGACACTTTTTGCTCGTCCATACGCGAATTCAACAACAACCACTCACCCTATTTGGCAGCATGTGACACTTTTTGTCACCACATTCAATTTATGAACCACAAAAATGTTCATCAAGCGCAAATCCATCGGGCATAACAAACTAAATCCACTAAGCTTAATCGGCTGATGTAATATAAAGTTATCCAACCAATATCCAAATATAGGTAGCAGCGGTAATAACGAATGAATAGCCCAACACCTACAATGCTAAATGGTCTTGCCCGCCGGCTAGTGGCTGACAAGCTGATAGATGCCGACTTGGCGAGCAAGTCAGTCCACCAGGCAAAAAAAGAAAACATCCCGTTTGCCCAGCATCTGGTAAGCAATGGGATCTTGGATGCCCGCACACTCGCCCGGGTTGCATCTGAGGAGTTCGGTTCACCTGTCTTCGACTTGGATGCCCTCAACAAAGATTTGCTTCCTCAAAAGCTGGTAGATGACAAGTTAATACGCAAGCACCACACACTGCCCATAGCAAGACGCGGCAACCGCTTGTTTCTGGCAGTAACCGACCCAACCGACTTGCATGCTCTGGATGAGATTAAATTCAATACTGGCATTAACACAGAAGGTGTCTTGGTAGAGGCCGACAAATTACGCATAGCAATCGACAAATACCTCAACTCCCAAGAGGAAACACTGGGCGATGCACTGGGTGGTTTGGATGATGACCTTGACGATCTAAATGTACAGGCTATAGATACAGCACCTGCCGCAGACGACTCAAATGAGGCAGACGAAGCTCCTATTGTTAAGTACATCAACAAAGTTTTATTGGATGCAATAAAAGGAGGGGCATCCGATATTCACTTCGAGCCCTACGAGAAAAGTTATCGCATCCGCTTTAGAACTGATGGAGTTCTGCATGAAATGTCACGCCCACCGGTGAATCTGGCATTTAGAATGGCAGCACGCTTGAAGGTAATGTCGCAAATGGATATTTCCGAGCGGCGCCTACCACAAGATGGACGTATTAAATTAAAAGTATCCAAAACCCGTGCTATCGACTTCCGTGTGAACACCTTGCCAACACTGTTTGGCGAAAAAATTGTATTGCGTATTCTTGACCCAAGCTCAGCGAAACTGGGGATTGATGCTCTTGGATATGAAGATG
>NZ_JBRFPI010000581.1:0-1623 GCF_053579595.1 Cellvibrio sp. | reverse complement strand
ATTAATTGATCTTTTTTTCATCCTATTGTGGTTCCATAGATCTTTTAGGATTAATAAGAGTGGCTACAAAGTCCACGAAGCAGCAAAAAGCCCCTCTCGGGGGCTTTTCGACGGTGATGCTGCTACTCGGGAGAACAGTGAGGAGCGTTAATCTGCGAGGGACAAGCTGCCATCATCAGCCTGACGGACAAGAATGGGGTCGATAATTACTCCCTGAAACACGCCCTGATCATCGTTCCCCAGAAACGCCATGAAGTACCAGTTGGCGTCCGGCCCTTGAATAATACGGCCAGCATAAAGGCCATCCTGCTCAGGGCGAGTGAGGAACCCATTTCCAATGACGTCATACGGCCCCATGGGTTGTGCAGATGAAAAATATTTAACGCCGGTTTGCGGCACAACACCTTGCTGCGCTTTGTGCGCGGCCGAGTGGAATCGGGTGGAGACAGAGCAAAATAAATAATAGCGCTCGCCGATTTTTTGTATTTGCGGTACCTCCATTTCACCAAACCAACCGGGCGCTAAAAAGGCATCGCCCACTTGCCAATCAATTAAATTGGCTGAACTTGCGTAGCCGATCGCTCCGCGCCCGTCCGGTTCACCGCGATTGACACGGCAGGTGACCAGCATATGGTAGAGCGGATCGCCCGCCGAATTTTTATCGACAATTATCCAGGGATCACGCCAGGAGGCATCGTGCCAATACTCCAGTTTTAATCCGTCATACCAGCGTTCATCCAATTCCACGATGGGATTCTTATCGTGTTTTGTCCAGTGAATTAAATCAGCAGAGCGCGCCAGGCAGACGCGCTGCACCAAACCTTTTTCAGCGCGCTTGGTGCCGGTGTAAAACATCAACCACTCGTCGCCATGGCGAATAACACTGCCCGTCCAGGTAGTGAAAGAATCAGCTGCATTATCATCGCCACTTGTAGGTGCTATAGCATCAGGCAAAATTGTCCAGTTTTTTAAATCACGGGAACACGCGTGCCCAACCGACACATTCCAATGGCGCAAGTCCGGATTACCGAGCGATTTATTCGCCTGCAGATAAAACAAATGATAGTCATCGCCATCGACTGCAAACCAAAAATCCCATACCCACTTGTCAGTTAATTGCAGCATAGAGCCTCGAATCCCCTCACGGGTTAACGTAAAAATTTAATCGCCGGATAACATCACATTTTTATCAGGCGAAAAGTTCGCATAAAACGGCAATATCGCTCCACCAATGGCGCGCGCATCCTGCCCGATACTTCCGATTAACACTTGCGGAGCCAGCACACCAGTCGGTGTTAATAAATTGACTCGCTCTGCCAATTTATCGACCAGAAGCTGCACCAGATCACGCGGTAAATTCGCATCCAAAACAATCGCTTCCAAATCCAACACGCCGGTGGCAGAAAAAATAACGAACGAGAAAGCATCAATCGCATCCTCAATCCATTCATCTAATGCGGCCTGTGCAGCGGGCAACAGCGAAGGCAACTGGGAGATATTATTAATCGGAAATCCACGCGCATTCAGATGGCGGCGCAATGCATAAATCGATACGCGATTAGCAAGCGTTTCAAATGGCCCTGCAACCGGCGGCACCGTATCCAGCGACGACGAGGTTACCGG
>NZ_JBRFPI010000580.1:0-1624 GCF_053579595.1 Cellvibrio sp. | reverse complement strand
ATTAGCAATATTGATGCGACGGCAGAAGGTACGGTGATTACTCTGGATGTCAGCGCATTTAATTTACCTAATCTCGGTAAAGAAGCAGGTCCTATTCAACTGCGTATTCTCGATATCGTTGATCACCAGGATCAGTCGTTGTTGTCAGCGGGTAGCTGCGATGCAACGGGTGTACGTCGTGTTGCCAAAATCGACATGGTTTACGACGGTGCGTTTCTTGATCAGGGGCAGCCGATTCCCTATATCGGTATTCAGGGAACAAAAAAAATTCTGCTGCCGGAAAATGTTAATCTCTCCTCGATTGGCGCAATTAAAGGTGAACTTAGTTACAACTTACCGCTCAACGTCGAACGCATAAAAGTGGATTTGCCATTGGCCGGTAAAGTAATTAATTCACATGGACTGCAATTGCGCTTCCTGTCTGCCGGTGCAAGCCGTTTGTATTTTCAACATGCCGGTAATAGCGAAGCACTTTTACAAGTAAATGCATTAAATGCAGAAGGCAAGGTGCTCGCGACAACCAATGCAATGCGCGGTGTGAATTTTTTAGCCGCAGGCGAAACCACCAGTATTGATGTGCAAGGTCGCATCGCTGCCGCTGAAGTGATTGTGGCGAGCAAAATGGAGAAACAAATTTATCCGTTCAGCTTTGGTCGCATTCAACCGCTGGAGCAAACATTTGCACAGGAAAAGCCTGCGCCGGAATTATTAACGGTAGCAGCATTGGCTGCGCTTAAACAGGATTCACCACCAACGGATGTCCAATATCCCTTCCAGGCTCCGCAGCAAACCATTATTGCAGGGCCGGCGCTAATTGCGGTAAATCAAATGAATATCCAAGCGCAACAGTTATCGTTAATGGCTGATATTTATCTGCGCAACCAACATCCGCTCACACGCCAACTCAGTGCTGCACGTTTTTTTATTACGGAAGTAGAAGATTCGGCCGGTAATATTCACTCCGTAAATTTTCAATCGCCCATTGCGTTGGAGCATGCTGGTGGCTCTTGGGCAGAAGGAAAATTTCAAACTGATCCCGCACAGCCCTGGTTGCGCGGCCAATTGGATTTGCGCGGGCAGGATTTAGGCGTGAGTGATGTTATTGCTTTCTGGGGTAAGTTGGTTTTCTTGGCAGCATCAGATCCTATTGCAATTCAATTGCCGTTCCAGTTCGGTATGCAATGGAATGGCGCTGACTCCTCATTTAAATTGGCGCGCTGGGAAGCCGGGCGCTTGTTATTTGATATTCACGGCAGCTTTCCCGAACTTATGGCAATCACCGCATTGGATGACAATGGCGCAGCCGTGAGTCAAGCCGCAGAGTTGCGTGGTAACCTCGGCGTGAATCAAGTTGAATTGCCCATTAAGCAGCGACCCGCAACAATCGAATTCAGCATCGCGCGCAATCAGCAAACCGCTGAGTTTCCTTTCGAGATTCGCGCGCAGTAGGCCCAAGCTGAGTTGGTTAAATTGCAAAATCTATTGCGTAGGAAAGTAATAGAGATTTTTTAAAATAACTACAATTTGGAAAATACAAAAACTGTATAAATTGTAGTGAATGTAAATTTTGTGGGATCAAAAACTAATTTGATGTGGTGGGCCCAGCTGGACTTGAACCAGCGAC
>NZ_JBRFPI010000579.1:0-1632 GCF_053579595.1 Cellvibrio sp. | reverse complement strand
TGGAAGAACAGGGCTTGGGTTGGAATAACCACAAAACCCGTGGTATCGGCCGCGATACAGTGACCAGCGGTATCGAGGGCGCATGGACTACAAATCCCACTCAATGGGATAACGGCTACTTTAAAATGCTGCTGAATCACGAGTGGGAGCTTACCAAAAGCCCAGCGGGTGCATGGCAGTGGAAACCCATCGATATCAAAGAGGAAGATAAACCCGTCGATGTAGAAGACCCATCGATTCGCTGTATGCCGCTGATGACGGATGCGGATATGGCGATGAAAGTAGATCCGGAGTATCGCAAAATTTCCGAGCGCTTTGCTAAAGATCAGGCCTATTTTTCGGAAGTCTTTGCGCGCGCATGGTTTAAACTAACCCACCGCGATTTGGGGCCAAAAGCGCGCTACTTGGGTGCCGATGTGCCCGACGAAGATTTGATTTGGCAAGACCCGGTGCCTGCCGTGGATTACACCTTGAGTGATGCCGAAGTTGCGGATCTGAAAGCAAAAATTCTTAGCAGTGGTTTGAGTGTTTCAGAGTTAGTGGCAACTGCATGGGACAGTGCCCGCACTTTCCGTGGATCAGATTTCCGTGGCGGTGCCAACGGTGCGCGCATTCGTTTAGCGCCGCAAAAAGATTGGGAAGGAAACGAGCCGGCGCGCTTGCAAAAAGTGCTGGAGGTGTTGGTGGGAATTCAATCGGGTTTGAGTAAAAAAATCAGCATTGCCGATTTAATTGTGTTGGGCGGAACAGCGGCAGTTGAGAAAGCCGCAAAAGATGCGGGGGTAAATATCACCGTGCCTTTTGCAGCGGGTCGTGGAGATGCGACTGAAGCGCAAACTGATGCAGAATCTTTTGCCCCGCTGGAGCCAATTCACGACGGCTTCCGCAACTGGGTGCAAAAAGATTATGTCGTCCAGCCAGAAGAGTTGCTGTTGGATCGTACTCAGCTGATGGGTTTAACCGCACCGGAAATGACGGTGTTAATTGGCGGCCTGCGCGTACTGGGCACCAATCACGGCGGCACTAAACACGGTGTGTTTACCGATAAAGTTGGCGTGCTCAGCAATGACTTTTTCGTCAACCTTACTGATATGAGTTACCAGTGGAAGCCTACGGGTAAAAACAGCTACAACATTGTCGAGCGCAACACCGGCACTGTGAAATGGACAGCAACACGCGTGGAATTGGTGTTCGGATCCAACTCGATTTTGCGCTCCTACGCTGAAGTTTACGCGCAAGATGATAACCGGGAGAAGTTCATAAAAGACTTTGTAAAAGCCTGGGTGAAGGTAATGAATGCAGATCGGTTTGATTTGAAGTAATAGCTTATCGCCAGAATGAAGCCCGGTTAAATGCCGGGCTTTATGGGCAGAAAAAATTTTATTTCAAAAAATATTTTTGCAGTAAGTAATCCACAGAAAAATACCTGCTCCCATGAAGCATGATATAGATCGCCCCTGCTCCCCACATGGCGTGTTGCAGCAAGGCTATCGCTGATAATTCGGCTAGGCTGATTGCCGCAACGAGGTTGACGACAAATAATCCTGAGGCTGCGAAGCGCGTGAATAATCCCAGCGCCTGTAGTAGCGGAAGCACAATCTCACCGCCTGTCCACATGTAGGCAGCGGCATC
>NZ_JBRFPI010000578.1:0-1633 GCF_053579595.1 Cellvibrio sp. | reverse complement strand
AAGGAATGGGTTTAGGGCGGCAAATACAATTGACTCTGGAAGATGTTGAAGCCATCAAACAACAAATTCCCGGCGTGCGTTTTATTGCCGCCGAAAGCCAGCGCGAAGGTGTGTCTATTGTCTATGAACGTAAAAGTGCGAGCTTTGCAGTTCTGGGTGTGCCCGATGAATATTTCGATGTAAAAGAAAGTATCCCGTTTAATTTCGGGCGCAAAATAAATCCGCTTGATGAGCGCGAACTGCGCAAAATTACCGTGATTGGCAGCGTGGTTGCCGAGCGTTTATTTGGTAAGGATGTTGATCCGGTCAATAAAGATGTGCGCGTTAACGGCGTCATTATGAAAGTTGTCGGTGTTTTTTATGATAAAGGCAATCGCGGCCGCGATTCTGAGCGCATTTATATTCCGCAACCTACGTTCCAAAAAATGTTTGGTGAAAGCAATCGCATCGGCTCGATTTGGTTGCGGCCAGAAATAGGTTTGGATGGTTTTGCACTGGAGAAAAGTGTTATTGAATTACTGCAGCGCCGTCACTCGGTATCACCGGAAGATAAACGTGCCATCCGCTCATTCAATATGGCGGAACCGGCAAAAATGGTGAACGGATTATTCTTTGGTATCAATGCACTTATCTGGTTTGTTGGTATGGGTACGCTCATGGCGGGTATTGTGGGCGTGAGCAATATCATGATTATTACCGTCAAAGAGCGCACCCGCGAAATTGGTATTCGTAAAGCGCTGGGTGCTACACCTTTTAGTATTGTTGGCACTCTGTTGTTTGAATCGATTTTGGTCACCGGAATTGCAGGTTACGCCGGGTTGGTCATGGGTGTTGGTTTAATTGAATTGATTTCGTTTGGATTAAATTCCGCCGGTGCACAACTACCATTTTTTAAAAATCCGGAAATTAATTTTCAGGTAGCGATTACTGCGATTGTGTTGCTGGTGGTAGTAGGTGCATTGGCCGGATTAATGCCAGCACTGCGGGCTGCGAAAATTATGCCCATTGAAGCTATGCGTGCGGATTAACAGGAGCCACTGATGATTATCGATACGGAAAAGTGGCAAGAGATTTTTAAAACCCTCGGCCAACACAAACTGCGTACCGCCTTGACTGCGTTTGGCGTGTTCTGGGGCATTTTTATGCTCACCTTATTGCTCGGTGCCGGCAAAGGTTTGGAAAATGGTGTGAATGAGGGTTTTCCGCGCGTGCCCAATATTGTCTGGGTGTGGGTGCAGGGCAATACGCAATTACCTTATCAAGGTATGCCTATAGGAAGACAGATTACGTTTAAACCGGAAGATGTTGCAGCGATTGAAAAAAATGTGCCCAGTGTCGGTTTTATTCGCGGACAAAATTCGGTGGGCATCTGGAGCGGTACGCCACCCTATGCAGTGCACAAAGATAAAAACGGGACTTTCTTCGTAGAAGGTATACACGCGAAGATGGAAAACATTAACTCCCTGGCGATGATTGAAGGTCGTAGCATTAATGAGTTTGATGATCGCGAAAAACGAAAGACCGTCATTATCGGAACACGCGTGCGCACGCAATTATTTGCTGAAGGTGAGAACCCGATTGGTGCAGATATCACCATCAATGGCATTAGTTTTAAAGTGGTCGGTGTTTTTAA
>NZ_JBRFPI010000577.1:0-1641 GCF_053579595.1 Cellvibrio sp. | reverse complement strand
TCTAAATTATCGACGGCGATATGGATATGAAAACGTTTCATCGTGTTGTCTCCTTGGTTAAATGCGTAGTGGTCAATGTCAGGTTATTTTTTCATCACAGCAAACTTCGGTTGAGCTGCAAGGTATACCGGCGCAGCAGTTCTGAGTGAGGTAACCCAATAGCGCATTCATGGTTGCGAAATTCGCCGAATAATAAATAAAGCGGCTTTCCTGCCGGGAAATCACCAGCTCTGCATGCGCCAATTCTTTCAAATGAAAAGACAGCGTTGCATTTGGGATGCTTAATGACTTGGCAAGCTGACCTGCAGGAACTCCCGATTCCCCAGCCTGAACCAGCACCCGGAATATCGTTAGACGGGTTTCGTGAGCAAGGGCAGCCAGTGCTTTAATCGCAATATTCATTTCCATATTATTAGTTTATTGGAAATAAATATTCTGATCAATCTGATTAGAGATTTTTCCACTACTGTTTGTGATAGAACTTCATCTGAAGAACGATCAAGACGATATCTGGACGAGAGCAACGAATAATCATTCGCGGTCGAAAAAACATAATGCAAAATATCGTGCCGATTTGATTGTTAAAGCGGCTAAATGGGGTCGTCTCAGAAAACGGATTGCAAAGTACGCTAAGCTGGTTGCAGTGGTCGTAGCGGCCTGAACTTGCCCGCGCTGATCTTGGCGCTGTTGCGCCAGAGGTAATCGCCGGTCAGGTTGATGTGCTCCCAGCCCAGCGGCGACAGGTACTGCAACAGCGCATCATCGACGGCATAACCATTGCCACGCAGTCTAAGTGCTGCACGCTCCAGATAGACCGTGTTCCACAGCACGATGGCCGCCGTTACCAGGTTGAGGCCGCTGGCCCGGTAACGTTGCTGCTCAAAGCTACAGTCGCGGATTTCGCCCAAGCGGTTGAAGAACACGGCACGAGCCAGCGCGTTGCGTGCTTCGCCCTTGTTCAGACCGGCATGCACGCGGCGACGCAGTTCCACGCTTTGTAGCCAGTCCAGAATGAAGAGCGTGCGCTCGATGCGGCCCAGCTCGCGCAGTGCAATTGCCAAGCCATTCTGACGCGGGTAGCTGCCGAGCTTGCGCAGCATCAAGGAAGCAGTCACCGTGCCTTGCTTGATCGAGATAGCCAGTCGCAGGATTTCATCCCAGTGGGCGCGGACATGCTTGGTGTTGAGCGTACCGCCGATCATCGGTTTCAGCGCCGAATAGGTAGCATCGACCTTCGGGATGTAGAGCTTTGTGTCGCCGAGGTCGCGGATGCGCGGCGCGAAACGAAAGCCGAGTAGATGCATGAGAGCGAAGACGTGATCGGTGAAGCCTGCCGTGTCAGTGTAGTGTTCCTCGATACGTAGGTCGGACTCGTGGTACAGCAAGCCGTCGAGCACGTAGGTCGAGTCGCGCACGCCAACGTTCACCACTTTGGTGTGGAATGGCGTGTACTGGTCGGAGATGTGGGTGTAGAAAGTCCGCCCTGGACTGCTGCCATACTTTGGGTTGATGTGACCTGTGCTTTCGGCTTTGCTGCCGGTTCTGAAATTCTGACCGTCGGACGATGACGTGGTGCCGTCGCCCCACTGCTCAGCAAAGGGATGCCGGAACTGCGTATTAACGAGATCGGCCAGCGCCGTC
>NZ_JBRFPI010000576.1:0-1641 GCF_053579595.1 Cellvibrio sp. | reverse complement strand
AAAAATTATTGTATGAGCGCAAAAAAATTCACCCCGATGATAGCGGTGTAATTGGTGGTTTTAATATGGAGCAGAATTATCAGCAAAATCGCGGTCTGGTAATGGGAATTTTGGGCTTTAGCTGGATGGTGGCCATAGGCACAATCATCGCGGGTGTTATCGGCGTGGGCAATATTATGTTGGTGGTAGTGAAAGAGCGCACACGCGAAATAGGCCTGCGCAAAGCCATGGGCGCGACGCCGACCAATATCAGTTTAATGATTATCCACGAATCGCTCATCATCACCCTGATTGCGGGCTATGCCGGCTTGGCTGCAGGCGTGTTCCTGTTAGAGGGCATAAGAACTTTACTGGCAAAAATGGGGCAGGCCGATGGCATGTTTTCAGCGCCCTATATCGATATCAGTATTGCGCTAATGGCACTGGCCGTGCTGGTGATCACCGGTGTATTGGCGGCGCTCTTACCTGCAATCAAGGCAGCGTCGGTTAATCCCATTACTGCACTGCAAGACGAATAAATATTTTTAACCGGCTGAATCCAAGCCGCACGTTTGTGCATCAAAGTTAGCAAGCGTTATAGATAGTCACCAATGGTGACAGTTGCGGAGAGTGAATACTGACACTTGTCATCAGAGTGTTAAGCCCGGGTAAAAAAACCGGTAAGCCCTTGAAAAATCATTAAGCTGGCCTGCGCAAATTACCGCGCACAGCAAAGGAAACGAGCATGATCAAATTAACGAATATCCATAAATACTACCACTCTGGCGAACAGCCACTGCATGTATTAAAAGGCATCGACCTGCATATCCGCGAAGGCGAGTTGGTATCGATTATGGGTTCCTCGGGTTCGGGTAAATCAACCCTGCTCAATATCCTCGGTATTTTGGATACCCACGATAAGGGCGATTATTTCCTCGCCGGACGCGAAGTTAAAAATCTTAAAGAAAAAACCGCTGCAAAAATGCGCAATGAATTATTGGGTTTTGTTTTCCAGTCGTTCAATTTATTGCCGTTTAAAAATGCCACCGAAAATGTGGCGCTGCCACTTTATTACCAGGGCGTTGGCCGCAAAGAGCGCAATTACCGCGCAGATCAATATTTGGAAATGGTGGGCTTGAGTAGCCGCGCCAAACATATGCCCAATGAATTATCAGGCGGACAAAAGCAGCGCGTAGCGATTGCACGTGCACTGGTGACCAAACCCAAAGTGATTCTCGCGGACGAACCCACCGGCGCGCTTGATAGTCAAACAACGCAGGAAGTTATGGCGTTGATGAAAGAAGTCCATCAGCTGGGCAATACCATTGTGATAGTGACGCACGAACAGGATATTGCCGACCAAACCCAGCGACAAATTATTTTAAAAGACGGCCTCATCATTTCCGGCAAACATCACCATTCACATCATGCCGACGAAATTGCCGATCAAGATGAAGAAGAGATTCTTGGCTAAGAAAATAAGAGTGGGTAAATAACATGCTCGATGGCTTGCAAGAAATTCTCTACACACTGCGCATGAATAAATTGCGCACGGGGCTTACCGCCTTCGGTGTGTTTTGGGGAATATTTATGTTGATGCTGTTACTGGGTGCCGGGCGCGGTATGCAGAACGGTGTCTATGAAGATTTCGGTTCCGATGTG
>NZ_JBRFPI010000575.1:0-1650 GCF_053579595.1 Cellvibrio sp. | reverse complement strand
CAGCTACTGCAGTTTTAGAGGACGTCGATTGCGCTGATGATGATGCCACTACAGCAACACCCGCTTGTTCGGCAGGCGGAACCTGCTCGGGAGGAATTGCCTCAGCCTCATCAGGGACAAACATAGTTTCAGGCGCGGGCGCGGGCTCAATACCTTCAGGCCGCGTGGGTTCGTTGAAATCCACGGCGGTAATGCTGGGGCGGCCGGGAATATGGGAGCTGGTGTCTACCTGGTATTGTTGACGATCCTTAAAAAAGCTGGGCAAAAACAATACGGTAATCGCCGCCAGTACTGCTGCACCAATTAAACGATGTTTTACGGATTCTCTCACCTAAAACCTCTACACCAATAATATAGGATAAAAACGCAGCAGGATTATGCTGTCGTTACTGTGAGCGCTTGCAAACCAGCAGCTACCGTATAAAAAGACCCGAAAACAAGAATACGATCGCCGGGATCTGAATTATTGAAGGCCGCGTGCAAACAATCAGCAACGCTGCCGGAAAATTCTGCTTCTACATCCAAATCGACCAGATTCTGACGTAATTGTTCAACCGTCGCCGCGCGCGAAATAAATGATAAATCGGCGATATACCAGTTATTGATACGCCCTTTGAGATTTTCCAGACTTTGGGCGCGATCCTTATCTGCCATCATCGCTACTATGCCGTGTATTTTTGAACCCAGTGCCCCACCCTGCACTAAACGCTCGGCCAGATAGGCGGTCGCCGCAGGATTATGAGCAACATCGAGAATCACTTGTCGCTCGCGCCAATGCACTGTTTGAAAACGCCCGGGAACGCGCAGTGCGGCCAAGCGGGTAAATGCATCTATTGCCAGCAAATCCAAACCGAAAATACACGCAACTTGCAGTGCCGCCGCAAGACTGGGAAGTGGCAACTGGGGAAGAGTCTGCGAAGAAAATTGTACGTTGTTATTCCACCAATTCCAGGTGGAATCACCTACAACTGAATAACCAAAATCGCGCGAAATTAACTGGAGTGACGCGGAAAGATTTTGCGCATGATCCAGCAGCGATTGTGGGGGCGAAAAATCTGCACAGACCACGGGTTTGCCGGCACGCATAATGCCGGCTTTTTCATAGCCGATAGCTTCGCGGTTATCGCCCAACCAATCGATATGATCGAGCGCAATACTGGTAATCACCGCCACATCGGCATCGATAATATTGATTGCATCCAAACGCCCACCCAAACCCACTTCAAGCACCATCGCCATCACTTGTCGGCGCTGAAAAATTTCTAATGCCGCCAAGGTCCCGTACTCAAAATAAGTCAGGCTTATAGGTTCAGGATAATCCGCACAGGTTTGCTGGCATGCATTAAAGATGGCTGCAAAAGCAGAACAGATTTCTGCGTCGGCAACAGGGTTGCCATCAACCACTATGCGTTCGTTGTAATGAAGTAAATGCGGGGAAGTGTAAACACCAACTGAAAAACCAGCAGCACCGAGCAAGGCTGCCGTGGCAGTAACGCAAGAGCCTTTTCCATTGGTACCAGCGACAGTTACCACTTTTGCCGTTGGTTTTAAGCGCGCCATCCGCTGCGCAACACGCGTGATACGTTCAAGGCCGAGATCAATCTCGGTCGAATGCTTTTTTACCAACCAATCCAACCAACCCGATAGGAG
>NZ_JBRFPI010000574.1:0-1686 GCF_053579595.1 Cellvibrio sp. | reverse complement strand
GCGTACAGGACGTCGAAATAAATGTATAACCCCGCATTGCGGGGTTTTTGTTGGCTGACAAGAATATCGACGGAGACGCTTTGCATGTTCCTACAACGCTTGCTGCAGTTTGTTGGCTGGCCCATTACCGCAGGCGTTATCATCGCGTTGCTCGCACTACTACTCTTTCCCCAATTGCGCGGAAACCAGCAACCACCGCAGGGCGCCAATAACAACCTCAATATCGGTGTTGTTTCCTATGCGGATGCTGTGAATCGCGCTGCACCTGCAGTGGTGAATGTGTACACCGAAAAACGGGTGGTACAACGCAACCAAAACCTGTCCAACAATCCGTTTTTTCGCCACCTCTACAACAACTCCAACATTCCGCAACAAGAGCGCATGCAAAAAACCTTGGGGTCGGGCGTGATAGTCGATGACGCAGGGTTAATACTGACCAACAATCACGTCATCAACGGTGCCGATCGAATCTCAGTGCTGCTTTACGATGGGCGATACACCAATGCCGAATTAATCGGCATAGATAAAGCCAACGATTTGGCAGTCTTAAAAATCCAGATCGACAATATCTCGGCAATTACACTCGGCAATTCCGACAACATTCGGGTGGGTGATGTGGTGCTGGCGATTGGCAACCCCTTCGGAGTCGGCCAAAGTGTAAGTCAGGGTATTGTCAGTGCAACAGGCCGCTGGAATCTAGGGATAAACAGCGCGGAAAATTTTATCCAAACCGATGCAGCCATTAACCCGGGAAACTCCGGCGGCGCATTGATTGATGCACACGGAAATCTAATTGGAATCAATACCGCCATGCTGGATGAAACCGGCGCATCCTTTGGAATCAGCTTTGCAGTGCCGGTTGATAAAGCCATGAACTCACTAAAACAAATCGTAGAGTTCGGTGGAGTCCGGCGCGGCTGGTTAGGTATTGGGGTCACACAGCCTACACTCGAATTTGCGCAAAACCTTGGGGCAGAAGGTTTATTAGTTAGTGAGATTGAACGCGATAGCCCCGCAGCAAAAGCCGGCTTTCAAATCAATGACTATATTACGCATATTGATAATGTCCCCTTGCTGAATGAACACTCGGTCGCTAAATCACTCATTAATATCCAACCCAACGCTGAAATTACCTTCCGAATTATTCGCGATGGAAAAGCATTGGAAATAAAAGCAATAGCGGCCTTCCCACCAACAAAAACGTAATTTGCTTCATTGTTTTTTGCGAAAAAAATGGGCGCAATCAGCGCCCACTTTCGTTTCAGCAGTGCCAATAATAGTTAATCGAGAATCCGGTATTCCGCCGAGCGTGCATGGGCCTCAAGATATTCACTGCGCGCCAACACAGATGCGGTTTTGGATAATACCGACGCACCCGCTGCCGAGCACATAATCACTGAACTGCGCTTTTGGAAATCATATACACCGAGCGGCGATGAAAAACGTGCTGTACCCGAAGTAGGTAATACATGATTGGGGCCTGCACAATAATCACCGAGCGCTTCCGGGGTAAACCGCCCCATAAAAATAGCACCGGCGTGACGCACCTGCGGTAATAGCGATTCGGGATCGGCAACTGACAATTCCAAATGCTCCGGCGCAATGCGATTACTTACCGCGATTGCCTGCTCCATATCAGCAACTTTAATTAATGCACCACGATTTTTTAACGACACACTTGCAATA
>NZ_JBRFPI010000573.1:0-1699 GCF_053579595.1 Cellvibrio sp. | reverse complement strand
ATTGAGATGCCCATCAGCCACTTGCGAAACGACACTCGCAGTGTAAGCAGGCTCGCCGCCCAAGAGTTTAAACATATCGCGGAATATAAAGACCATAACTGCGATAATAATTGCAGATGCACTGAGACAGATAATCAGCAACAGGCGTACAGTGTCGTTATAAATATTTTTAGTCTTCACATCAGAATCATGTAAAAACTGATCAAATCCAGCAGTTGTCACATCTGCCAGTTCCTGCATTTGTTTGCTGGTTTCCCGATCCATACCACTCACCAACTTATCAACCACTTTTCCTGTGCCGGGATTTTCCTGATCATAACTTTTTAGAGCTTCGCGATAATTTTTTCCCAGTTGCACGTGCTCCTTCTGTAATAGGATTACTGCTTCAGTGGGAACCCCCTCCTCTTTTTGTAGCGCTAATGCAGCTGAGAGATGCTTCTGTACGATTTCTTCAGACTTGATAAAGCCATCAACATATTTGGTAAATTGTTCAGCGTCGTTGCCACGGATCAGGATATTTTTCCATTCTTGTACTTGGGTTTTGAAATTAATTGCCGCCGCCTGGATTTCGGCCAATATATCCGAGCGCCGCTGGCTATGGGTCGCGGTGTCATCCACCACAGCATTGTAGGAGCGTATTTGCAAATAAGCGGTGACGCCTAAAGTAGACAGGCCAAGCACAATCAATGCGCTAAGCAATAAAATTTTAAACTTCAACGTAAGGCTGCTGAACATGACTAATCCTTCAAAAATTCTGAATTATTAACGGGAAGGGTTATTGCAGCTGCGCCTCAACCAAATGCGCCAGCTCGCGGATAGACAGTGCGTTGTTTGCATCCAGCAATACCACAAACTCATCCTCACGTTTGGCAATACCCTGAATAAAATCAGCGCGGATATTGGCTCCAAAAGAAGGGGCATCCTCAATATTTTCGTCATTCATTTCGATCACTTCACTGACCGAATCTGCGAGCAGCCCGAGTACGTGGTTTTGTTCATTGTTTTGCAACTCCACCACAATGATGCAAGTACGTTTTTGCACCTCGATTGATTTGCGCCCCAAACGTACAGCCAAATCAATAACCGGTACCACCTCGCCACGCAAATTAATAACCCCGCGCAAAAAATTGGGCATTAATGGCACTTCGGTGATACCACTGTACTCAATAATTTCGCGGGTTTGCGACAACTCCAAACCGTAGTTTTCATTACCAATGCGAAAGGTCAGGTACTGCTTGATAACTTCTACTGATTGAGTCTTTTTTTGTCTGCTTGGCTGGTTCATTCTTCCTGCTCCTGCGCACTTACCAAAAAGGCATTGTTGCGTAAATGTTCGCGATTAATTGCAAACCCGATTAACTGTTGGATATCCAGAATCAAGGCGACTGCCCCGGTGCCTAAAAGACTGGAACCGCCGATCCCTTTGAGCGCTTGAAAAATGGGCCCCATGGGTTTTACGACGGTTTGGATTTCACCGTGCAGTTCATCAACCACTATGCCAGCACGTTTTTCACCAAATTGCACCACCACAATTTTTTCGCGGCTGTGGTCTTTCGGCTGCAGTGAAAAAATTTCACGCAAGCGAATGTAAGGCACTTGCTCGCCGCGCAAATTAACGCAATTCTGGCCTTGCACATGACTCAAGGAATTTAAATCTACGCATTCAAGAATGGTGTTTTGCGGCACAATAAAATCAATA
>NZ_JBRFPI010000572.1:0-1706 GCF_053579595.1 Cellvibrio sp. | reverse complement strand
ATCGAAAATTTGATTGTCAGCAACCCCAAAGGCGTCGCCGTGCGCATTGGCGATCTCGCGCAAGTAGCCGTTGGCAAAGAATTGCGCACCGGTGCAGCAACACAAAATGGCCGCGAAACTGTACTCGGCACAGCGCTAATGCTCAAAGGTGAAAACTCACGCACTGTCGCGCGCGCATTGGCGATTAAATTGGAAGAGATTAATCGCTCATTGCCGGAAGGTGTTCGTGCAGTTGCGGTTTATGACCGTACACAACTAGTCGATAAAACCATCAGCACAGTACAAAAAAATCTGCTTGAAGGCGCATTACTGGTAATCGCCGTTTTATTTTTATTGCTCGGCAATTTGCGCGCAGCATTAATTACCGCGGCGGTAATTCCCATTACCATGTTAATGACGATTACTGGTATGGTGGAAGCCGGTGTGTCTGCCAACCTGATGAGTTTGGGCGCGTTAGATTTTGGTTTAATTGTGGACGGTGCCGTGATTATTGTAGAGAACTGCATTCGCAGGTTGGGTGAAGCACAACGAAACGGCAACCTTGAATTAAAAGAGCGTTTGCAACTCGCCTATGAAGCTACCAGCGAAGTGATTCGCCCGAGTTTATTTGGGGTGGGCATTATCACCCTGGTGTACTTGCCGATTTTTACCCTCACCGGCGTGGAGGGAAAAATGTTTCACCCTATGGCGATTACTGTGGTGATTGCCTTAACCGCCGCATTAATTCTGTCACTCACTTTTGTGCCTGCTGCCATTGCATTAATCATGAATGGCAAAATCGCCGAACATGAAAACCGTTTTATGCAAGCGACAAAAAAACTCTATCAACCACTATTGCTGGGCGCCTTTAAACAACGCAGTCTGGTATTGGGCGGTTCAGTTGTGTTGGTGATATTTAGCCTCTGGCTCTCCACGCGTTTAGGTTCGGAATTTATTCCGCAACTGGATGAGGGCGATATAGCACTGCACGCGCTGCGCATCCCCGGCACTGGTTTGGATCAAGCCGTAGCGATGCAAACTTTGCTCGAAGCGCGCATCAAACAATTTCCGGAAGTGGATAAAGTCTTTGCAAAAATCGGCACCGCTGATATCGCCACTGACCCCATGCCACCTTCGGTTGCCGATAACTATGTGATTTTCAAACCGCGCAGTGAATGGCCCAATCCCAAACGCGAAAAAGCGGATTTGGTGGAAGCGATTGAAACTGCCGTGCGCGAATTGCCTGGCAATAATTACGAATTCACCCAACCAATCCAGATGCGTTTTAACGAACTTATCTCCGGCGTGCGCTCGGATTTAGGTATTAAAGTCATTGGTGATGATCTTGAACAACTACAAACATCTGCAGCGGAAATTTTGGAGGTTCTGGAAAAAATTCCCGGCGCAGCCGATGCACGCATGGAACAGGTGACTGGCTTGCCCGTATTAACCGTCACACCAAAACGCGACCAACTCGCTGCCTATGGTTTAACAGTTAATAAATTACAAGATTTTGTTGCCACCGCAATTGCGGGTGAAAGCGCAGGATTAATTTACGAAGGCGACCGCCGTTTTGAATTAGTTGTGCGCTTGCCGGAAAATTTGCGCAATGATTTATCCGTATTGGAACGCTTACCGGTGCCGATAAAAACCGAACCGGGATTTGTACCTCTGAATGAAATCGCCAGTATTGAACTCGCACCCGCACCGAACCAGGTCAGCCGCGA
>NZ_JBRFPI010000571.1:0-1759 GCF_053579595.1 Cellvibrio sp. | reverse complement strand
CCATTTTTGCCCGCACCACAATAGACGCTGATCAATTCAGGTGCAGGGTAGCGCTCGATCAGCAACTCAAACCCGGCCCGCCCCGCACGCTTCATCAATTGGATAGAGGGAATACCACCGGCAATCGCGGCTGCATCCAATGCATAAACTTCACTGGCGGTGTAAAGAAAGGGGGATGAAGCGGTAATTTTCATGGAGCGCAACCAATAGGGGCAGGAATGGGGCGCGATTATACGCAACTTATCTGGATCGGGTTAAGGCTTCGCCGGTCTGGATGAGGTTAAGGCTTCGCCGGAATGGCAGAGAAAATGCAGCAGCTCCCAGCCAAGTTGACTATATTGAGCAGGAGCTTCTTTTTACTGATACCACTGCTGACTTATTCTACGACCACGGAACTGCATGTCTGAATTTACCCTGCAAGCGATTATCGAGGGCGACTCACTGCAACTGAGTGAAGTCTTTGCCAGTATCGCCGCGGCCGAGTCGGTCGACCCCGCTGGCTTGCGCGAGCAATTAGCGGCTGATTTGTTGCACGGATTTACCCACACAAACCCTTGGGATGTGCGCCTGCAGCCGTTGTTAGACGAATTCACTTCCACTGCGCTCACACAGATCGCCAACGACGATGAATTCTACTGCAGCGCACAACATCCGCTGCGCCTGTTTTTTTCCACTATCACACCACCTGGAAGCCATTGGTGCGCGCGCGATTCAAAACCTAACCAACAGTTGTTTGACAAACTCAGCGCCGCTTTTACGTTCGCCACCATTTATTGGTCCGCTAGTGAAGAGCAGCAAATCGCCGGTGCCGCCAACCTGCAGCAACAGCTCGATGAATTTACCATCTGGCTAGCCGCCGAAGACAAGCGCGCGGCCATGCTCGAAGCACGCCTGTGCGAAACCGAATTGGCCAACCTGAAATTAATCAGTGCTGAAGCGCGCGTGGCCGAGGCTATCAACCACAACCTCGCTGGGCGTCCGCTGCCCACCGAGCTGCACAACGCTATAGCCGGAACACTTAAAAGTGAGTTGCAATATTGGGCGTTTAATACTGATCCCGCCGAGCTATCGCAATTACCCCTGTGGAAAAGTTGGCAACGGCTTTTGCCCGCACTGGGGCAATTATTTTCCGGTGATGGGATGGAGGTTGATGACCAACTGCTCTACGACCAAATCCCCCTAGTGCTCGCCGAATTGGAGCGCAGCCTGCAACACCCAAGCAGCAATAGTGCTGCTTATACACAATTGATTGAGCAATTAAATCGGTGCCTGATGAGTGCAATCCAAAAACAAACCCAAGAATGCACGCTCTTTCCCGAGCTGGCCAGCACCGGCGGGCTGAGCGATGTGCACACCCACATTCCCAAAACACTGTTGCAGCAAACCGACCGTATTAATGTGGGAGACTGGATTATCTTTAACGGTGAGGCGGTTAACGGCGAAAGTGCAGATGCTATTCGTTGTAAACTCGCATTAAAAAATCCGGCCATCGACCAACTGTTATTTGTCGATCACACCGGGCGCAAGGTGATGAATAAAAATACCAAGGATTTTGCCCTGTGTTTATCTACCGGCATTGCACGTCCGCTCCTGATACAAGACCTTGCCACAGTTATTCAGTCGCTCTTGCCGCCCCTGATCGAACGAGCCAACCGCAGCGTACAGGCGCAATTACTGCTGCAAAAAAACAAAGCCGAACAAGTCGTGCGCGCGCTCATCGCTCAACAACAAGCAGCCGCAGCCGCAGCCGAACGCGAGC
>NZ_JBRFPI010000570.1:0-1773 GCF_053579595.1 Cellvibrio sp. | reverse complement strand
AATATCAAAGCATTAAAATTGCTCACTAATAATCCGCGCAAAGTAAAAGCCTTGCAGGATATGGGCATTAATGTGGTGGAGCGCATCCCGCATCAGACTGGCCGCAATCCTCACAATGCAAAATACCTTGAAACCAAAAAAGGTAAGCTTGGCCATTTGTTTAACAGTGAAGACGACGAATAATTTTTAGTTTTTTTGCAATGATCTTTTATCGAGAGTAAGACAATGACAAGAATAGCAATCGCCGGTGCCGCAGGCCGTATGGGCAAGGCGTTGATTGAAGCCACACAGAAAAATCCACAAACCACATTGGGTACTGCAACCGTGCGTGCAGGCAGTTCACTGGTGGGCGCAGACGCCGGTGAGCTGGGTAATGTGGGAAAACTCGGTGTAACACTGGTAGATAATATCGCCGATGTGATCGACCAGTTCGATGTGTTAATCGATTTCAGCTCGCCACTTGCAACACTCGACCATGTAAAAATTTGCGCTGCGCACAATAAACCCATCGTCATTGGTACCACCGGATTTAGCGCAACTGAAAAAGCAGATCTGCTCTCTTATCAAACGAAAATTCCACTGCTGTTATCGGCCAATTTTTCTACCGGTGTAAATCTGTGTTTTAAATTGCTCGATTTAGCCGCGCGGGTATTGGGCGATGAATATGATGTGGAAGTCTACGAGGCGCATCATCGTCACAAAGTCGATTCACCTTCCGGCACGGCCGTGCGTATGGGCGAAGTCTTGGCGAATGCGTTGGAGCGCGATCTGGATAAAGTGGCTGTCTATGGCCGCGAGGGCCAAATTGGCCCGCGTCCGCGCGATACTATTGGTTTTGCCACTGTGCGCGGCGGCGATGTAGTGGGTGATCACACAGTGATGTTTATGGCTGATGGAGAGCGCGTAGAAATTACCCACAAAGCTTCCAGCCGGTTGGCGTTTGCCAATGGTGCTGTGCGTGCCGCGGTATGGTTGCAGCAACAACAATCCGGTTTGTTTGATATGCAAGACGTGTTGGGGTTGCGCTAGGTTTTACGCTACGTTTTTAAACCCATTTTTTAACTGATCACACAGGGAATTAAATAATGGCCGGCTCCAGTTTATTAATGTTGCTTGATGATATCGCCGCGGTTCTTGATGACGTGGCGATCATGACCAAAGTCGCCGCAAAGAAAACAGCTGGTGTATTGGGCGACGATCTGGCACTCAATGCACAGCAAGTGGCGGGGGTACGCGCCGAGCGCGAGCTGCCCGTGGTATGGGCGGTTGCCAAAGGCTCTGCGCTCAATAAAGCTATTCTGGTTCCTGCTGGATTATTGATCAGCGCATTTGTTCCCTGGTTAATTGTTCCACTACTGATGATCGGAGGTGCTTATTTGTGTTTTGAAGGATTTGAAAAACTCGCGCACAAATATTTCCATTCCAAAGCAGAAGATTCCGCACATCATCGCGAATTGATCGAAGCTGTTGCCAATCCGGAAGTGGATATGGTCGCTTTCGAAAAAGAAAAAATTAAAGGCGCCGTGCGTACGGACTTTATTCTTTCGGCAGAAATCATCGTTATCGCACTTGGGTCGGTAGCTGCTGCGACTTTTGCCAAGCAGGCCGCAGTGGTCGTCAGTATTGCGGTATTGATGACTGTGGGCGTCTATGGGTTTGTTGCATTGATTGTGAAGTTGGATGATATAGGTATGCACCTGTGCAAAAAGCCCAACCCAGTTGCACAATTTTTCGGAAATTTTTTACTGGCCGCTGCTCCGCGCCTGATGAAGC
>NZ_JBRFPI010000569.1:0-1780 GCF_053579595.1 Cellvibrio sp. | reverse complement strand
GCAGGCGAAGCAAATCCACGCATCGGCATTTATGATTTGGCTGCAAAAACCTGGAAGTTTGTCTACTACCCGCTCGATGCTTACAGCTCACAATTTGCAGGCGGTTGGGTAGGCTTGTCAGAGATTACGTCTATCGGCAACGGCGAGTTTATGGTGTTAGAGCGCGATAATCGTGGTGGTATGGATGCTTCTATCAAACGCCTGTATAAAATTAATTTACAAACCGCAACTGATGGCCAAACCATCACCAAAACTCTGATTAAAGATATCAAGCCAGTATTGGGTGCAACAACGGGAACTCTGATTGAGAAAGTGGAAGGCACAGCGCTGATGGCCAATGGCGATGTGTATATAGTGACTGATAATGACGGTGTGAATGATCATAGTGGCGAAACCCAACTGATTAATCTGGGTACGCTGTTCTAACAGGTTGTTTCCTCGGTGTGACTTAAGGGAGCTTCGGCTCCCTTTTTTATGGGTGTGGTTTTTGTTTTATGTTGTTCGACCGCTTACAATGGCCAGGTTTCTTAAGTTAATTAGAGTTATTCATGGCCAGATCCAAAAGTAGCAACCGTTGGTTGGAAGAGCACGTCAACGATCCTTATGTCAAAAAAGCGCAGGTGGATGGCTATCGCGCGCGCGCGGCTTATAAGCTGCTTGAATTGAATGAAAAAGATAAATTGATTCGCCCCGGTATGATGGTGGTGGATTTGGGCTCAGCGCCGGGTAGTTGGTCGCAAATTGCGGGGCGCTTGGTGGGCGTGAAGGGCAGGGTAATTGCCTCGGATATTTTGCCGATGGATTCGCTGGAGCATGTGGATTTTATTCAGGGAGATTTCACTGAAGAAGTTGTGTTTAATCAAATCATGGAAAAACTCGGTGGCAATCGCGCTGATGTGGTGATCTCCGATATGGCGCCCAACATCAGCGGGGTGGATGCGGCGGATCAAGCATCGTCCATGTACCTGGTGGAGCTTGCATTGGATATGGCGCGCAGTGTATTAAAACCCAAAGGCGATTTTGTCGCAAAAGTTTTTCACGGTGAAGGCTATGACGATTACGTGAAAGAAGTGCGCACTTCATTTGAGAAAGTCGTGATCCGTAAGCCCGATGCGTCGCGCCCGCGCTCGCGTGAAGTCTATGTTGTGGGTAAGGGATTTAAAGGTTAACACTATGACTCTAGGCTGGGTGATTGCGGGTACCATTGCTCAGCTTATGTTGGGCATGATGTCGTTTCTGTTAGTTGCATTTTCGGCGGCGGGTATAGCGAACGGCAAAACACTGAATAAATTGCAGATGGCATCCTTGAATATCGCGCTTTATGTGTTACCGGCCAGTTGCTTTTTTAGTGCAGGTTTTGTTGCCTGGCGCTATTATCAGGATGTGACAACCAGTGCGTACTCTTGGTATTTAATGCCTGCCCCGTTCATCGGTCTTTATCTCGTCTACGCCATTCGACTAAATTCAAAGAATTGATCTCTTGTCGTCGGGAAAGTTTTTCCTGCTACTGATTGCGTTATAACGATTAAATATAATCTGGCGCAGTCACCGCTTTAAAAAATGTAAAGCCTTCTTCTTATCATATTGCATCAAAGTTTTGCGCGATTCAGCCGATACATAGAAGGAACCTATGGAGGATGTTTGATGGAAGTCACCCTTGCCCCGGATTACCTTATTACTCTCAACCGACCTGTCCACCTTGGCGATGCTAAAACCCAAATAGATGATGGCTTATTTGAGCGCACAAATTCACCGGCAGCTCTGGTCACTCTGGCTCAGC
>NZ_JBRFPI010000568.1:0-1791 GCF_053579595.1 Cellvibrio sp. | reverse complement strand
CATGGAGTAAACCTTGAGCGGCAGGATTTCATATCCAGGACCAGTGACAAACGCACTTACAATAACGTCATCCAATGACAGGGTAAAACTCAATAACCAACCTGACGCAATAGCGGGCAATGCCAGCGGCAGAATAATTTTCCAGAAAATACTACTCTCGGACGCACCTAAATCCCGTGCGGCCTCCAACATTTTCATATCAAACCCTTTGAGGCGCGAGTAGACAGCGACTATCACAAAAGGCAAACAGAAAGTGATGTGGCCGATCACCAATGAGACAAACCCCAATTTGATGCCCAGCGCCATAAACACAATCAACAACGAAATGGCCATCACAATTTCCGGCGTCAGCATACTCACAAACACCATGGATGACAGTAATGCTTTGCCCTTGAACTGATAGCGATGCAATGCCACAGCAGCAAGTGTGCCAATCACTGTGGCAACGCTGGCGGCAACTATGGAGACGGTGAGCGAATTGAGCGCAGCGCCCATTAAACCGTCGTTATTCCAGAACTTTTCGTACCACTTGAAGGTAAAGCCGCCCCACTTGATGCCGTATTTGGATGCATTAAAGGAGTTCACCACCAGCACCAAAATGGGGATATAGATCAGTGTAAGGATCAGCCCCATGAAACCCCATCTAAAAATCGGAGCCATTGAGTCCTCCTTGTTTATTCACGAAGCGTGCAGCGCGGAAATACAACCAAAGCATAAAGCCCAGCAGCACAATCAGGATCACACTAAACGCCGAGCCAAACGGCCAATCACGTGTGTGCAGGAATTGGGTTTTGATCACGTTGCCGAGCAGCAGGTTTTTGGCACCGCCGAGCAGATCGGAAATATAGAACATGCCCATCGCCGGCAATAACACCATCAGACAACCTGCAACTATACCGGGCGAGGTCAGCGGCACAGTGATATGCCAAAAGCGTTTTAATGGGCCAGCGCCTAGATCTTTGGCAGCGTGGTGCAAACGCACATCGAGTTTTTCCAGCGCCGAATACAAGGGCAGCACCATAAACGGCAGCAAGATATAACAGAGGCCCAGGATCACCGCGAATTGGGTGTAGAGCAGCTGCAAGGGTTTATCGATCAAGCCCAAGCCAAGCAGCGCTTTGTTGATAATACCCTGATTGCCCAGAATAAATTGGATCGCATAGGTACGCACCAGCGAGTTGGTCCAAAACGGCAAGATCACCAGAAACAAAATCACTGGTTGCCAGCGCTTGGGCAGGCTTACAATCGCCATTGCAAAGGGGTAGCCAACCACCAAACAAAACACCATCGCCAGCAGTGACATACGCAGTGAATCCCACAATACCTGCAAATACAGCAGATCGAGGGTGCGCACGTAGCTGTCAGCATTGATGGGCAAGCTGACAGTAGCTTGGGGATCGCGCGTCAGGAAACTGGTAAGGATCACCAGCAAGTTGGGGAAAAAGACAAACAGCGTCAGCCAGACGCTAGCGAGTCCAATTGCCCAGAAACGGAATTGGCCGACACTAGACTTCATGGGGCAACACCACTTCCCAGCCCGGAACCCACTTGATTGCAACTTTCTGGTTCAGGCTGTAATCGAACGAGGGGTCATCTTCATCAAAAAATTCGCTCGCGATCACCTCAATGCCGGAGGGCAAGCGAATCAGCGAGTCGAGGGTTTTGCCTTTATAGTTACGCTCAACCACTTCGCCCACCAGATACTGATCAGGATGAGGATCATCAATATATTCCACACGCACATCTTCCGGGCGCAGGAGCACATTGACCTTATCACCTGCTTTGAAATTA
>NZ_JBRFPI010000567.1:0-1806 GCF_053579595.1 Cellvibrio sp. | reverse complement strand
ACGCTGACCTGGTTGGTGAATCACGGATTGGAATCTGCTTACAGCGGCGAATTTGCAGAATACATCGCCACACAACTTGAACAACTCGGCAGCCCGTTGCGGCTGTCGGATTTGCAAAATTACCGTGCACAAGAGGTAAAACCCCTCTCGGTGCAAACCCGTTTTGGCCAGTGCTTTAATTTGCCTGCGCCGACGCAAGGCGTTGCCTCGCTCCTGATTTTGGCGATTTATGACCGCCTGTTTAAACCCGAATGGGATGAGGCTGCGCGCGTTCACGGTTTGATTGAAGCTACCAAGCTCGCGTTTATTGTGCGCGACCGCGAAGTCGCCGACCCGCGCCGGTTGAGCGAGCGCTGGGATGATTTGTTGAACGATGAGCATATCGACCAACTAGCTGCGGTTATCACCGAGCGCGCCTTGCCTTGGCCGCAAATTGCCGAACCGGGCGATACCGTGTGGATGGGCTGCGTAGATAGCACCGGCACTATGGTCAGTTTTATCCAAAGTATTTATTGGGAATTCGGTTCGGGCGTAGTGATCCCTGGCACCGGATTGGTGTGGAATAATCGCGGTGTGGGTTTTAGTTTGGAGCGCAATCATCGCAATGCGCTCGCGCCCGGCTACAAACCCTTTCACACCCTCAACCCGGCATTTGCACTCTTGAACGATGGCCGCCGTATCAGTTACGGCACCATGGGCGGTGAAGGCCAACCGCAAACACAAGCAGCATTATTGAGCCGCTATCTGTACGATGCGCGCTCGCTCGATGAGGCGATCAATCGCGGCCGCTGGCTGCTCGGTCGCACTTGGGGCGATAACAATCACGATTTAAAAATGGAGCAGGATTTGGTTGATCTACTTGGAAATAATTTGCGCGCGCGCGATCACGCAATTAAAGCGGTTCCCGCTCGCAGCGAAATCATGGGGCATGCTGGAGCTGTTGTGAGTTTTGGCGATGGCAGAGCCATTGCCGCGAGCGATCCGCGTAGCGACGGCGCAGGCATCGCATCCGTAATGACGGAGCGCGCGTAATGAATGATTTTTTAAGCCAGTGGTTGCCTACCATGATCGCGATGGTGCTGACCGGCGCCTTTGCGGGAATCCTCGCCGGTTTGCTCGGCGTGGGCGGCGGCATTGTAATCGTGCCGGTATTATTTTTTGTGTTACAGCACTTTGGTATTAGCGCAGCGACGGCCATGTTGGTTGCAACTGCGACTTCACTGTTAGTGATAGTGCCCACCAGTATTTCTTCTGTGCGCGCACATCACAAACGCGGCAATGTGGATTGGGCACTGCTCAAGCGCTGGTGGCCATTTATGGTTGTCGGCGTAATTGCTGGCAGCGCTTTAGCATTAAAAGTAAAAGGCGAAGTGACCAGTGCCGTGTTTGGTGTGGTCGCATTACTCGTCGCTGCGAATATGTTATTCCGCGCAAAAGCTGCGCCTATCGCGCAACAATTGCCGGGCATGGCGGGGCAGGGGCTAATGGCGGGCACCACCGGATTTTTTTCAGTGATGATGGGCGTTGGTGGCGGAACTATCGGCGTACCTTTGCTGAATGCGTGCAATTATCCGCCGCATCGCGCGGTGGGCACTGCATCCTGCTTTGGTTTATTAATTTCCATTCCCGGCGCGGCGGCGATGTTACTTGCCGAGACTCCGGCCGACGCACCGCAAGGCATGATCGGTATGGTGAATTTGCCAGGATTTTTATTGATTGTGCCGCTCACCGTGTTGCTGGCACCTGTGGGTGCCTGGATTGGTTCCAAGCTTGAGCCCGTGATGTTAAAACGCGTGTTTGCCATTT
>NZ_JBRFPI010000566.1:0-1809 GCF_053579595.1 Cellvibrio sp. | reverse complement strand
ATAAACCACATACACCTGTGCACTGATTTTCATTACACCCGGCTCAAAAGGTTCTGCTGAATCGGCCATGCGCATAGCACTCGCTTCTTTGGCCGAGCTTCCCATCAACTGGCGATTAGGGGTCAATTCCCAGCGCTCATTGCCGCGATTATTAAATTCTGAAATAGACCAAGGCGCACCCAGAGTTTGCCCTTGCGATTTTGCCAGACGGCCAGCACGCGCTTTGGCATCATCCATTGCCGCAGTTTGCACTTTTTCTTCCACCGCTTTTTTATCGGCAATGGTTAAATTGGTATTGATGGTCTCGGAAATTTTGGCATCAACCAAAGCTTTCATCATCTCCGGATATTTTTTCAAATCGCGCAGATTGATATCCACCTGACGCGATACGTTGTTACCTGTCAATACACGCTGGTTTTCTTTGTATTCATATTCGGGGCGGATATTTAAAGCGGTGGTGGCAACATCATCGGCTTTGATACCCAATTTTTTGACGGTTTCGATGAGCAAACGCGAGCGCGCATCCACGTCGGCTTTCGCTTTGGCAAGATCAATATCCACGGCTTGGATACTGAGCGTAAAGGCCATCATATCCGGTTCAACTTCAATCTCCGCCGAGCCTTCAACATAGACGTGAGGCTGTGCAGGCAGTGGATTTGCCATCACCAGAGGGCTCATTGCCAATAACGCCAATGCAAACAATTGTGCTTTCATTTATAACTCCTGAGTAAAAAGATTCGTGGGTCAGTCTACCGTGCCAAACTGAATCACAACGGAATAAGTTGTTAAAGAATGTAAACAGCAAGAGCGCCCACAACGCCCTTGCAGCAATGGTGATAGCCAGATTAGAGTTTTTCTACATCCAACCACAGCTCGGGGCGATCAATAGGCGTTTCTTTTGACAGGGTTGGGTTATCCAAATGAAATATGAGTCGATTTTTGATATCGGCTTTTTCCAAGGCTGCACGAATGGCAGGATCATTAAAAAAAACCTTATCAAAACTGCCATCGGCAATTGCACGATTTAGGCCCAGCTCTATATCTTTTGCGATTGTGGTGTTGGCTTTGCTGGTAAAAAAATACATCGGCATTTTGTAAACCAGCATAATGCGTTTTTCCACTTCCAATTCCAGTCCGGGCGCAAAATTCACTTCTGACCAGGGCTCCTGCACCCCGCGCGGGAAAGCATCAAACCTTCCACCATCCAGCATATACATCAAGCCCGCAAATTTTTGTGTGGTAACAATGTTGAGGCCGTTCGCTTTCATAATTTTAGTGTCCGCCCAGGTTGTCCCCTGCCCCAGTTTTAATTGTTTTAAATCTTCAAGGGTTCGGACGCGATCAAACTTCGCCTGATCGCCCTTGCGGATCAGGAAAATACGATGCCCCAAAAACCCTTTTAATATAGGAATGCGGATCGGCGTCAATTCCGTTTCCAGGGTTGGATCCGTCGCCGCCCACATGATCTGGGTGACACCGTTCTTTATATCCTCAATAACGCGCCCCTGGGTGCGCTGCTCGCCAGTTTGCGGCTCAAGGCGATACTTGCCATCGGTATGTTCAAAGACGAGCTTAAGCAACTCAACCGCATAGCGGTCAAGGTCAGAGACAATAGGCATACTGCTGATTTTGGTTGGCGCCTGGGCTTGCACAGCAGCGGCGCACCACAGGAAAAACATCAGGATTGTGTTGATAATGACCGATTTGGAGAACATGCTGACCTCGGGTTTATAAGTGTTTTGGTTTTTTAGAGTAGTTATGCACCCTTGAGTCTAGCCAAAATCAGAACTGGCGCTTATTACACTTGCG
>NZ_JBRFPI010000565.1:0-1822 GCF_053579595.1 Cellvibrio sp. | reverse complement strand
GATGGATTTCTGTTTCACTGCTGCCTTTGGCGCCGCTATTAATCATCGGTGTGGCGATTCCAGTATTGGGTTTACAGCTGCAACCTAAGCCTATAGAGCAAATATTGATGGTTGTAGTAGTAAATCTGTTGATTACCTGCGTAGCTGAAGAAGTGTTTATGCGGTATTTATTTCAGCAGAATCTGCGCAATGCCATCGCAAGTTTTACGGCCAATCGCGCGCTGCAAGAAATTATTCCGCTCCTGCTGGTGACAGGGGTTTTTGTGGCGATTCATGCCGGCATTAGTGATGCGGCTATTTGGGTGTATGCGCTAGCGGGATTTTTGTATGGACTTAGCTACACCCTGAGCAAAAATATCCTCTACCCGATTGCGATTCACTTTCTGGTCAACCAAATCCACTTCTCCTTTTTGACCTATCCGCTTTAGTCTTTGGTGGCGGTTATGATGGTTTATATGCCTTCTCATATTCCCAATTTCTAGCTATAGTTCCCAAGCGTTACAAAAAACATGCAGGTTGATCCCTCCGAATAAAACAGAAGCAGGAGCTTTTTATGAGTGACAATAACGTTTACAGCACCCCGCAATCCCAGCTTGTCAATCAAGTCGATGACAGTGAAAAACCACTGGCATCCCGCTGGGCGCGCTTGGGCGCGTCGATTATCGATTCCATCATCATGATGTTTGTCGTTATCCCGGCGATGTATTTTACCGGTGGTTTTGACGGCATTATGGAAGGGCGCGAACCTGGTTTTGTGTATATGTTTAGCATGGGGATCGTCAGTTTTATTGTTTTCTTTGCGATCAATTATCGATTCCTGGTGAGCAATGGCCAAACCATTGGCAAGAAAGTATTGGAAATAAAAATCGTTGACCTCAATGGCAATGTGCCGCAATTCCAACCTCAATTGTTGATTCGCTATGCCGTCTATTTGTTGCCAGGCCAAATTCCGATGGTTGGTCAGCTCTTTAGTTTAATCAACGTGCTGTTTATATTCAGCGCCGAAAAACGCTGTATCCATGATCTGGTTGCAAAAACCAAAGTAGTGAAATGCTAATTTTTTGATTTGTGTTGATGTAAAAAAGGCGCAACGCCAGAGGTTGTTTTTCTGATTGTTGCGTCCTTTGTATTTCTGCAATAAATGGTGCGATTACCTATTTTCCTTTCAATAATACTTCCACTTCTTTTTGTACCTTTCCTGAATTATCAAATTGCGTAAATCGCCCGATTTCTTTGCCGTTGTTAAATACAATAAGCGTTGGATATTCATTGGCTTTCCAGTGGCGGAATTGCCGGTTGTTATCATCCATAGTGACTGTATAGGGAATGTTGAATTTCTTAATGTAGTCGGCCAGATCCGTTTGCTCCGTCCACAGGTGGGTGACATAAGCCGTTAATGGCAACTTGGGATTACTGCGGTAGAGTTTATCTACCAGTTGCAATGAGTTGGCGCAGTTGCTGGACATCTCCGGGTGAATATCTTTCATATACCAATCGCACCAGGTCGCAGTGAAGTACACCACTGCGATGCCTTTGGGTAAGGCAGTGATGGGCGCTATGTTAGTGGGTGTGGATGCAGTTGCTGCGGTTGGTGCATTGCTGGCGAGCTGGGCTAATTTTTCCGCGAGTTGTGCATCGTCTTTATAGGTGGTGTAAACCACATCGCCCTGCGCATTGATCAGTACATGAAAGGGTGTACCTTTAAATTCAAAATTACCGGCGTAAAACATCGCAATTTGAATGCGGGAATGCGCTGCAAGGTTCAGGCAGCGACGTCCTTTCGCCCGCTCATTTTTTCACTACCCGTACCAATACCGGCTCG
>NZ_JBRFPI010000564.1:0-1850 GCF_053579595.1 Cellvibrio sp. | reverse complement strand
TTACCCGATTCCCTTATTGCCCGTGCCCCCGCTGCCGAGCGGCGTGGTAGTCGTTTATTACAGTTGAACGGCTTAAACGGGCAGCTCGCCCATGGGCAGTTTCCCGATCTGCTCAATCTGGTGGAGCCGGGTGATTTGATGGTGTTTAACAATACCCGCGTGATTCCAGCGCGTTTGTTTGGCCAAAAAACGTCGGGTGGGCAGGTAGAGATTCTGGTGGAGCGTGTGTTGGATAACCGCCGTGTACTCGCCCATACCCGCGCAAGCAAAGCGCCGAAAGTGGATTCGCAGGTTATTTTGCAGGATGGCACCTGCGTGCAATTGGTCGCCCGTCACGATGCATTGTTTGAGTGGGAATTTCTGGGCGATGATTCGGCTTTGATCGTTTTGGATCGGATCGGCCACATGCCGTTGCCTCCTTATATAGATAGGGACGATGTTGTCGCTGACCGCGAGCGCTATCAAACCGTGTATAGCAAAGAGCAGGGCGCTGTTGCGGCGCCGACAGCCGGTTTGCACTTTGATGAATTGATGCTGGAGCAGCTGCGTGCAAAAGGCGTGAATATCGCGTTTGTGACTTTGCATGTGGGCGCGGGAACATTCCAGAATATGCGTGTCGATAATATTGCCGAGCACCAGATGCACTCGGAGATTATGGATGTGTCTCCAGAGGTCTGTGAGTTGGTGCGTGCAACCAAAGCGGCGGGAAAACGCGTTATTGCCGTAGGCACGACCAGTGTGCGCAGCTTGGAATCGGCGGCGCAGGGTTATGCGAATCCTGCTCAAAAAGGCGCGATCCATCCTTATCAGGGTGAGACCAGTATTTTTATTTACCCTGGCTACCAGTTTCAGGTGGATGATGCGCTGGTGACCAATTTCCATTTACCCGAATCTACCTTGATTATGTTGGTATCGGCCTTTGCTGGATATAGTTTTACCATGGCCGCATACAAAGAAGCTGTCGCACAGCAATACCGTTTTTTCAGTTATGGCGATGCCATGTTTATCACCCGCAATCCCGCTGCTGCGCTGCAACCAGTTGGCGCTTCTGTTTGAATACTATTTATCTGAGCCGAGAGAGAAGATCGTGACTAACCAATGTTTTATGGAATTTGAATTAGATAGTCAGGCGGGCAGGGCGCGTCGTGGCCGTTTGAAGTTTCCGCGCGGCACAGTCGAGACTCCGGCATTTATGCCTGTAGGAACCTACGGCACCGTGAAGGGTATGACCCCGCGCGATGTAGAAGATATAGGTGCTCATATCATTCTTGGTAACACCTTTCATTTAATGTTGCGCCCCGGTACTGAAGTGATAAAAGCCCACGGTGACCTCCACGATTTTATGCAGTGGAAAGGCCCTATCCTGACCGACTCCGGTGGCTTTCAGGTTTTCAGCTTGGGTAAGTTGCGCAAAATTACCGAAGACGGTGTGACTTTTAAATCGCCCATTAACGGCAGCAAAGTGTTTATGGGGCCTGAAGAGTCGATGCAAGTGCAGCGCGATTTGGGTTCTGACATCGTTATGATTTTTGACGAGTGCACGCCCTATCCGGCGACTATTCATGAAGCGCGCGACTCGATGGAATTATCGCTGCGCTGGGCCAAGCGTTCCAAGATCGCCCACGGTGATAATCCTTCTGCATTGTTCGGTATTGTGCAGGGCGGTATGTATGAAAATCTGCGCACCGAATCCCTGACCGGATTAGTGGAGATTGGGTTTGATGGTTATGCGATTGGCGGTTTGTCGGTCGGTGAACCCAAAGAAGATATGCTGCGCATCCTCGAAAGCCTTACACCGCAAATGCCAAAGCATAAACCGCGCTATTTGATGGGTGTGGGTAAACCAGCCG
>NZ_JBRFPI010000563.1:0-1866 GCF_053579595.1 Cellvibrio sp. | reverse complement strand
GTGGTGGTTATCGCCTGATGGGCAGCACTACCGATATTTCCATCGCCCAGGTAGTCGATGCGGTCAGTGAATCGCTCGATGCAACCCGCTGCGAAGGCAAGGGTAATTGCCATGAAGGCGAAGTCTGTTTAACCCATCATTTGTGGGAAGATTTAAGCGCGCAAATCCATCGGTTTTTGAGTGACATTACGCTCGCTGATTTGGTTGCACGTAACGATATTCAATCGGTTCGCAAGCGTCAGGATTTGCGCGTGGTAAGCAGTCACAATGACGAGACTCATATTGCGATCAGTGAAATTTTGTAGCTGGCTTTTATGACCCCATTTTTCACCCTGTAGTTTTTTCACCGTTAAGGTACCCACTGTTTTGCGCAAGCCCATTTATTTAGATTACGCCGCGACTACACCCGTTGCCCCTGAAGTGGCGGCGCGGATGGTTGAGTGTCTGACATTGGATGGCGCCTTCGCCAATCCTGCTTCACGGTCTCATGTATATGGTTGGCAAGCGGAAGAATTGGTAGAAGAAGCGCGCGCGCAGGTTGCCAGTTTAATCAATGCAGATCCGCGTGAAATCGTTTGGACCAGTGGCGCAACCGAAGCCAACAATCTTGCGCTCAAAGGTGGTGCAGAAACTTATCGCACCAATCACCACACTGGTGGCCATATTGTTGTGTCGGCCATTGAACATAAAGCCGTGCTTGATCCCGCAAGTTGGCTGGAGGCGCAAGGTTTTCGCGTTACTCGTTTACAACCCTCCCAGGATGGAATTATCACTGTTGATGCGCTTGCCAATGCTCTATGCAGTGATACTTTTTTAGTCAGTATCATGCAAGTCAACAATGAGTTGGGCTGCATTAATGACATCAAGGGTTTAGTGGAAGTCTGTAAGACGCGCGGTATTTTATTTCATTGTGATGCGGCACAAAGCGCGGGAAAAATTCCAGTCGATGTCAAAGCGCTTGGTGTAGACCTGCTGTCGCTGTCCGCGCATAAATTTTATGGACCCAAAGGTGTTGGTGCACTCTACGTGCGCCGTTCAGGCGACGTAAAAATCGCTGCACAAATTCACGGTGGTGGCCATGAGCGCGGTATGCGTTCCGGTACTTTGCCCACGCATCAATTAGTGGGTATGGGTGAAGCGGCAAGATTAGCGGCCGCACATCTCAGCGAGGATAGTGAACGTATTAAGATGCTGCGTGATCGTTTATGGCAAGGCATTGCGGATTTGCCGGGAATTAAACGCAACGGCTCCAGTGTTGATTGCGTCAGCGGTATTTTGAATCTTGCATTTGGCAATGCTGATGGTGAGATGTTGTTGCTCTCCCTGCGCGATTTAGCGATCTCTAGTGGCTCTGCCTGTAATTCCGCGAGCATGTCGCCCAGTTATGTACTGAAAGCGATTGGGTTGGACGATGAAACAGCGCAAGCCTCGCTGCGTTTTAGTCTTGGCCGTTACACCACGGCCGACGAAATTGAATATGCGATTGAACACCTTCGCGGTGTCATCGCCAAGCTGCACAAGGCTTAGTGTTGGTTCGCTAACCCTTTGCAAAAACAGGTAAATGCCCATGTCTGAACAAGTCGAACATCTCATTAAAAAAGAATACGCGGCGGGTTTCCATACCACCATCGATTCTGAAACCCTGCCACCGGGGTTGAATGAAGATGTTATCCGTTTTATTTCGGCGAAGAAAAATGAACCCGAGTGGTTGCTGGAATGGCGTTTGAAAGCCTATCAGTCTTGGCTGGAAATGACCGAGCCGGAATGGGCACATGTCAAATATGAGGATATTGATTTTCAAGCGGTGTCCTATTATTCAGCGCCCAAATCGATGGATGAAAAGCCCAAAAGTCTGGATGAGGTTGA
>NZ_JBRFPI010000562.1:0-1867 GCF_053579595.1 Cellvibrio sp. | reverse complement strand
GCCGTTGGTTTCCATTTCAGATGCCCAGCTGATGTCGGCGCCAAGGGCAAAGTTGCTCGAAAAAATCGGCGCAACGCTACTGGATTGCGCCGAAGAGCTGAGCGAGGAGGCGGCGAGCGAAGACGAACTTTTGGCCTCGGGCAAGCCCCCTCCGCCGGAACCACCGCATGCCCCCAAGGCCAAAATACTGGTGCACAGCAGTGCTCTGTTAAAATTACCTGTCATGACAAAACCTCAATGTGAAGAGCGAAATCGTAGATGCTGGATGCTCATCAGGTGCCCATTGTGCAGCCTGATGGCATAGGTCTCGTGTGTAATCTATTAGAATATTATTTATAGTATAAATAATAATTAAAGAGAGTGCGGCAGATATCGCTTAAAAATGCCAAATAGGCAATAAAAAAAGCGCGTACCCGGTCGCCCGGATACGCGCTTTTTTGTTCACTTCAGGTTTATTGCGCGGCGACAAGTGTCCAGCGAGCGCTCCACCAACCCGGTTGGATACTGCCTACCTGCAAGCGTCCGTATTGGTTGTGGATGTATTGCGTGGGTGCCGCACGATTCTTGAGGCGGTACTCATTGGCGGTCACTTTTTCCAATTCCCAGTGGCTATTGGTGTCGGTTTTGGCAGCACTCGCGGCAGTGAGGTTGCCATTGCTGATGGTCAATACCTGATCGGGTTTCCAGCGGTTAACCAGGCGCACAATGTTCGATCCACTCACCGGTTCGAATACCCATTGCGAACTCCAGTAACCGGCGGGTACATCGGTTGATTCGGGGATACCGTTTTCGATGTGAATGTACTGGGTGGTTTGCCACACATTTTGCAGGCGGAAGGTGCCCAGGCTATCGGGCAGTTTGTCCAGCTTGATCCAGTTGAGATTGAAGCTGCCGGTTTTGAGGGCGAGAGCAACAAATTGCTCGCCCGCTGGCAAGCTCACTTCGTGGCTGACGGTAGTCCATTGTTGCCAGCCACCGGTGACGGGCACAGAAACCTGGCCGTAAACCGGAGTGCCGCCTTGCTTCTCAAACTGAATCACGCCTTGGGTGTTCAGACTGGCAACGCGGTAGGACACCTGATAGCGCCCTGCTGCTGGCAGGTTGACCTTGTAAGCCAGCCATTCACCATTGGCAATCCAGCCAACATTGTGGCCGCCGCCGGTGTCCGTGGTGGCCTGGATATCCACGCCATCCTGGCGGTAAGCGCCGCCGGTATTGCCGCTGGTGGTGTCGTAAAAACCGGTGTAGTCCTCGGCTTGCAGGGTGATGCCGGTGGCGGGTGCATCAGGAAATGGCACTTTGTGGGTGCGGTTGGCCGACATCTCTGCCGCACGCTCGCGCCATTTGCGCGCCATATCGCTGTTTTGCGCATCGCCCAGCACATTGCCCTGTTCGTCTTTAATCAGGGGCGATGAGTAGTAGGCTAAATCATTGCCGCACTGGATGGTGCCGCGCCCTTCGCCAAGGGTATGGCCAAAGTGGTAGCCGCTGCCGTCGGGGCAGTGAACCCCGCCCACGTTGTGACCGACTTCATGGCGATAGGCGCCCGGCCAGGGTGCGCCTATCACATGGGTATCACCGCCAACGCCTGCCCAACCACCGGCGCTGCCCGGTGCGTCAGTAGGCTTTTGTACCATGCCTACCAAATCGGGGGCGGTGCGCTCGATATCTGCAGCGAACCAGGTGTTCACATCATCCAATACCGAGGTGACGACACCGGGGTTGTGGGGCGCGGTTCCCGTGCCTACCAAGCGCAGATACACATTCTCGACTTTGCTGTTCTTCAACCCCGTGTTGACTTGCCCTACATAGGATTGGGCACTGGCCTCCAGATTATTACGCACATATTGCGAGCTGGCTGCAGCCG
>NZ_JBRFPI010000561.1:0-1869 GCF_053579595.1 Cellvibrio sp. | reverse complement strand
TTGATGTGCGATATAACTGGCGGAACAAATAATAAGCAGCAGTGCGACGGCGATAACCAAACCAAGTTTTACTAAGGGTGTGCGCAATAGTAATTCATAAACTAATTGCCCACCGAGAATAAACGCAATGCTGGCGACCACCGCCAACTCCGGCGATTGAATCAGCGTGTTGTGACCCACCAAATAGGTTTGCGCTTGCAGGTAGTACATTAAAATTAATAAACCTGTACCACTTAACCAGGTGCTGTAGGCCTCCCACTTGAACCAATGCAACTTCAACGGCATTTCGGGCGGGCGCAATTGGTATTTGGCGACCTCATAAATTCCACCGCCGTGAATTGCCCACAAATCACCTTTCACGCCTTGATCTACTTTCCATTGCGGCGGTGTGCGCAAACTTAAATCCAGCCAGATAAAATAAAATGATGCACCTATCCAGGCAATGCCAGCGACCACATGAAACCAGCGAAAGGCGAGATTCAACCACTCAAGCACCAGCGGGTTAATTAATCCATCCATACTAATGCTCCCTGTGTGCTATCGGTGCGGCGAAATGCCAACTTGCCCATAACGTAAGCGCGCGCGATATTGTGCTCATCGCCCAAAGTCATTAATGCAAAGAGTTTTTCCGATAAGCTCTGCGCGGTTGATTGCCGCAGCGCTTGTAAAGGTGTTGCACCCAAATTGATAAGAATAAAATCTGCTTCCTTTCCCTTTTCAAAATTGCCGATGCAATGATCCAATTGCAGGGCGCGTGCATTACCCAATGTGGCCATATAAAACCCTTTTAACGGATGCAAACATTGCCCTTGCAGTTGCAATACTTTGTAGGCTTCAGCAAGGGTGCGCAATTGCGAAAAACTGGTGCCACCACCGATATCGGTAGCCAGGCTTACGGGAATTCCAGCGTCCTCCAAGCGCGCCATATTCAGCAAACCACTGCCGAGAAATAAATTCGATGTCGGGCAAAATGCAATGCCCGATTGCGTCTGCGCCATGCGGGCAACTTCGACATCACTTAAATGAATACCGTGGCCAAACACGCTGCGCGGGCCAAGTAATCCGTAGTGGTCGTACACATCCAGGTAGTCGCGCGCGGCGGGATAAAGGGATTTGATCCAAGCAATTTCCTGTTGGTTTTCCGAGAGATGAGTTTGTAAATAAATGCCGGGATAATCGCAATACAATTTTCCCGTCACCGCTAACTGTTCGGGTGAACTGGTAGGAGCAAAGCGTGGCGTGAGTGCGTAGTGCAAACGCCCGTTGTTATGCCATAGCTCAATTAATTCACGGCAATCGGCATCACTGCTTGCCGGGGTATCCAATAATTCTGCAGGCGCATGGCGATCCATCATCACTTTGCCGGCAATCATCCGCATATTCATTTTTTCGGCCGCTGAAAAAAATGCATGCGTTGATTGGGCGAACACGGTGGTATACACCATCGCAGTAGTAGTGCCATTTTGTAACAGGAATTTTAAGAAGGCATCGGCAGCAACAGCAGCAAAATCAGGATCAGAAAATTGCAATTCCGTTGGAAAGGTATAGTTATTCAGCCAATCCAATAATTGTTCGCCGTAAGAGGCAATCACGCTGGTTTGCGGATAGTGAATATGGCTGTCGATAAAACCCGGCATTAATAAATAATCAGGAGTGTGGCGGCACTGCTGCAAATCCAATCCCTGGCGCGCCATATCCTCAGCACTGCCCAACGCTTTGACACGGCCGTTTTCGACCAGCAGCACACCATCTTCAAAGTATTCAATACCGGCACCCGTCCGCGGATCAGGCACATCAGTGAAATGTAAAATTTGTGCGCGAAATGCACTTACATCAGAAGCAGTCATAACCAGCCTTAACACAAGAAAA
>NZ_JBRFPI010000560.1:0-1872 GCF_053579595.1 Cellvibrio sp. | reverse complement strand
CGAGTCCATCGCCAAAGTAAAAGTATTAATGGATACGCTTGAGCGGGAATTTGGAGCAAATAATTAATCATTTATTAGTAAATCATTTCAAGTAACGATTTATTTCGAGGAGAGAAGAACGTGCTTATTCAGAATCACCAGATTGACCTCAACACCCCGACCGGCACCATGCGTTGCTATGTGTATCACCCAAAAGACACTGCTGAAACTGCCGGTAAAAAATTCCCCGCCATTATTCTCTACTCCGAAATTTTCCAACAAACCTCACCCATTCGCCGCAGCGCACAAATTATGGCGGGTCATGGCTTTATCGTGATTGTTCCGGAAGTATTCCATGAATTAAATCCGATCGGCACCGTATTGGGTTATGACGATGCCGGCCGCGATAAAGGCAATGCCGACAAAGTCGCCAAAACATTGGAAGCACACGATACCGATACGCAAGCGATGATCGACTACGCGCAAACCTTGCCCTACTACTCTGGCAAAATCGGCGCTATGGGATTTTGTTTGGGCGGTGGATTGGCGTACCGTGCGGCAATTAATCCTGCCATCAGTGCAACTAGTTGTTTTTACGCGACCGATATCCACTCAGGTTTAACACCATCAAAACCCGGCAATGAAAGCCTCACACGCACCGGCGAGATTAGAGGCGAGCTGCAAATGATTTGGGGCAAACAAGATCCGCATATTCCACCGGAAGGCCGCGCAAAAGTGTATGCCAATTTGGTTGCCTGCAATGTGAACTTTACCTGGCACGAAGTGAATGGCGTTCACGCGTTTATGCGCGATGAAGGCGACAGATACGATGCCGAATTACAACTCTGGGGCTACCAAACTGCGCTGGGCATGTTTAAGCGCGCACTTTATTAATTTCATCCAGCAATCACACATTATTCAAGGAAACCGCAATGAAAAAGATGACCGCAATTGCATTGGGTATTTCTCTCGCGTTGGGGGTTAGCTCTTGCAGCAATAACAGCTCACCCAAAAAAGATACATCAACAACTCAAACTGGCATTGCCCTTGGTTCAGGTATTGATCTGGCCAGTATGGACACCAGTGTTGCGCCACAACAGGATTTTTTCCGCTATGTGAACGGAAAGTGGGTGGACAACACACAAATCCCCGCCGATAAAGCGCGCTGGGGCAGTTTTGACTCATTGGCTGAAAATGCAGAAAACGATGTGCGCGCGTTAATCCAGGAACTTGCGGCAACCCAACAGATCGCAGGATCGGATGAGCAAAAAATTGCGGATTTGTATAAATCCTTTTTAGATGAAACCTTAGCCGAGCAATTGGGTTTAACACCGCTAAAAGATAATCTGGCGCAAATCGATAAACTGAAATCCCACGCGGACTTGGCTGTGCTTTGGGGCGAGTGGCAAGCCTATGGTATAGGTATTCCGCTTGAGCTTTATATCGATCAGGATGAAAGACAATCCGATCAATATATTACCGGTGCCTATCAATCGGGCTTAGGCTTACCTGATCGCGAATACTATTTAAAAACCGATGCGGTCTCTGTTGAACTGCTCGGAAAATATCAGGCTTACATTGCCAAAATATTGAGTTTGGCCGGCATACCTAAACCGGAAAAAGCCGCCGCCGATATAGTCGCGCTGGAGAAAAAAATCGCCAACCTGCATTGGACTCGTGTACAAAACCGCGACCGCACTGCAACCTACAATAAACTGACCTTGGCTGAACTCAATAAACAAGCGCCCGGTTTGAATTGGAATGCATTTTTTGCAGCGGCGCAGTTAGGCAATATTGATGCAGTGGTAATCAACCAACCCACCTACGTTAACGCCTTTGCCAAACTGCAAGCACAAACTTCTGTTGCACAGTGGCAACAGTATTTGAAATTTC
>NZ_JBRFPI010000559.1:0-1875 GCF_053579595.1 Cellvibrio sp. | reverse complement strand
GGTGCGGTTTCTTCGGTTTTCAAATTAAAGGTATAAAAATCCTTAACCGGTTGGACATTGGTTTGAGTCAACACTTTTTTGCCGCTCGGATCAAATAAATCCAGGGTGACCGGATGATTCGCCGGTAGCTGTTGGGTTTTATCTTCAAGAATAAAGGTGAGGAAAATATCGTCACCCGGGCGCCACACATCGCGCTCGCCGTAGAGGAAACCTTTTAATCCACCTTTGATATGTTCACCGCTTACATCAAATTGGTTAGTGGGCAAGGCTTCACTGGTGCGCACGCGCAAGTAACCAATTTGTTTACCGTTGCGCGCTTCAAGATAAAAAGGCACACCATCCGTTGTCATCTGCAACATCCCGTAACTATCGGTAGTGCCTTGGCCTATTGGTTGGCGTTGATAATTGTAGGCGGTGATGTCGGTGCCGCTCATAGGTTTGGCGCTGCCGAGTTCAGTGCTGATCACATGCAGCTGATTGCCATCGCCGCGCTTGGCCATTAAACCAATATTGGACACGATAAAATTACGCGCTGATGCAATTTCATCGCCGTAGTAATAATAAGTATCGTCGCAGGGATTGTTGCGCTCGCTGTAATTGTAATAACCGCTCGATTGATAATATTGTTGATACCAGGCCGGTTCTTCAACGCGGTCATAATAATTTTCGCCCTCGGAATCTTCCGGCATTTTTGCGACGGGTTCGGTGGGGCGTGTTTGCTCGCAGCTATAAACCGAATTACTGCGGTCGATGCGCAATTCCAAACGAATCAATCCATCGGGATGCTGCGCCATTAATTCACTCAGATCCAGATTAAAACGCTCGACACCTGCGCGTGGAATTTCCGGTAGGCGATAGGTTTTACGCCAGAGATAGCGGCCAGTATCGGTTGCTGCTGTAGCGGCGGTGAGCTGGTAATCTTGCAAGTATTGACCAACATTATTGGCGAAAACTTTAAACGCAATGACTTGTACTGAATCGACACCTGCCGCTTCAAAGGGCACAGAAATTTGGCTGGCCGGTGGCAGGATGGATGTTTTGCCGACAAAACGCACCAGCGGCTTAACTAAATTCAATACGATTTTTTGTTGATAGTCGCTACCAAGACTTTTGGAATTTTTGCTATTGACGCTGCCGCTTACCACTAAATCCAATTCGCCTGAATCCAGATTTTCCGGTGTGTAACGCAACACGCTGCCGTCGATTACGGCATTGACTGTTTTACCGGCGAGGGTTACCAAGCCGCTGAGATTTTGGGTGCTGTCGAGTTCTTCGGAAAATTGTATTTCAACGGCGGTATTGGGTTCGCGAATCACCTGTACGCCAGTAATTTGAAAGGTTTTTTGCGCGGGAATTTCCAGATCGCGCGAACCCTTGTCTTTCGAGCCGATGGCTGCACCGTCCCACTCCAAATGGATGTTGCCGGTGGTTTCACCGCGCATAATGCCGGTAATTAAAAACGAATGGGTTTTGTTGTCCAGCTCCTGGGTCCAGATTGCATCGGTAATGAGTTGGTCATTAACCTGGATGCGCAGGATTTTTTTCACATCATCCAACGCAGCGGTATCAGCAGTGGTAATCACACCGCTAAGCCGCATCAGCTCATCATCGTCTTCATCCGCGCTTAGGCTGTTCACGCGCAAATCAAAATCCTGTTTGATGGTGCGCACAGTAAATTCAAAATCATCGAGCGACTGCTCAATACCTTCAAGGTCATTGGCACTCAAGCGGATACGGATTTCGGTATCGTTTGGCAAACGCTCAACGGGTTGGATGCGCAACTCAGTGGTAGAGGTAAACGTGAGGTTCACTGGCGTTTTGGTATCCAGTGATAATTGTTTGGGGTTAAACGCGGTATTTACTTCTGCTTCGCTA
>NZ_JBRFPI010000558.1:0-1904 GCF_053579595.1 Cellvibrio sp. | reverse complement strand
ATCAAAAAAGTTTCTAGTCCAGTTTGTAAAAGAAATCAATTGGAGGATTGTACAAAGGAAGAGGTTGTGAATGCATTTGATAATACCATTCACTAGACAGACTACTTTTTGAATAAGACGATTGAATGGCTCAAGACGAAAAATGCAGAGTACAACACCTCGTTAATTTATTTGTCTGATCATGGCGAATCCTTGGGTGAAAATGGTTTATACCTGCATGGCATGCCTTATTCGATTGCACCCAAAGAGCAAAAGGAGGTTCCTTTTTTCATGTGGCTCTCAGAGGAATACTCGGCAGCTAATCACGTGAACACCCAGTGTTTAAAATCGATGATCAAAAATAGCTATTCGCATGACAATCTGTTTCACACTGTGTTGGGCATGTTAAATATACAAACGCAGGTTTACCAAACTAATCTGGATATTCTGGTTGTGTGCAGGAATGTTGATTATTAAATCCGATAAAATAGACCGATTTTTTGACTACAACAGCTTTTCAATAATGCTTATATCCATAATCGCGGCGACAAAAAACAAAATAAATAACTGCGCCCAGCGGACATAACGCTGGCACAGGGCGATAAAAACCGGGTCATTGGTCTGTTGAAATGTATTGGACATGATGTAGCGGTATAGCGCCAGGCTTGTCGTATCTTCTAATTGTTCTTCATAAAGTTTGAATTCCGTAAAACATTGGGGCAGGTTTTTTTCGGCGTATTTGAGGATCTGGCTGCGCAAATAGAGGGTGGGAAATATCATAAGCAGCAATATGCAAAAGGTAGCATAGGGGGCTATTTCAAACAGCGGCGCAGTGAAGTTGTACACGGTGATCACCCACGGCAATGATAAGCGGAATATTTAACAGGCGTGTTAAATGGACATTGCGCTGGATTTTATCGACCAATTCTTACGTGAATCTTAAAAGGGCCGACTTTTTACGGGTGTTTTAGCTAAGCAGGGATCATAACCGTTTCAAACTGGTCATCTTGTTGTGCAAAAACCGCCGCTCGGGTTCCTGTCCGGTTAATTCCAGTGCCTTGGCATAGGCAGCGGTAGCGGCGTCAAGTTCCCCTAATTGTGCGAGCAAATCGGCGCGTGCGGCATGGAGCAGGTAGTAATCGGTGAGCTGTTGGCGTGCGAGCAAGTCGTCGAGCAGGCTTAAGCCTGCGGCTGGGCCATCGCGCAGGGCAATGGCGACGGCGCGGTTGAGTTCGATAATAGGCGAGGGGTTACGGTAGAGTAGTAGATCGTAAAAACCGACAATTTCCTGCCAGTCGGTTTGTGCAAAACTGGGTGCGTCAGCGTGCAGTGCGGCTATGGCGGCTTGCAGACAGTAAATATCGGCACTGCCGCTGCTTAATGCGCGTTGGATTAATGCCGAGCCTTCAGCGATTTGATCGCGATCCCACAAGGTTCTGTCCTGGTCTTCCAGCCGGATCAAGTCCCCGTTGCCATCAATGCGTGCACTGCGGCGCGAATCCTGGAGCAGCATTAATGCGAGCAGGCCAAGCACTTCCGGGTCGGGCAATAACGTGGCGAGCAGGCGCCCGAGGCGGATCGCCTCCTGCGCTAACTCCTGGCGAATTAATTCTGTGCCCGATGACGCTGAATAACCCTCGTTAAATACCAGATAAATCACATGCAGCACTGCGTCCAAGCGCTCGGGTAATTCGCTGCGCGCGGGAATTTCGTAGGGGATTTTTGCATCGCGGATTTTATTTTTCGCGCGCACGATGCGTTGTGCCAGCGTGCTGGGCGAGATTAAAAATGCACGCGCAATAGCCTCAGTCGTCAACCCGCAAATTTCGCGCAAGGTAAGTGCAAGCTGCGCTTCGGGCGCGAGGCTCGGGTGACAGCAGGTAAAGATAAGGCGCAATTGGTCGTCTTCGATATGCTCATCAGAC
>NZ_JBRFPI010000557.1:0-1936 GCF_053579595.1 Cellvibrio sp. | reverse complement strand
GCGATCTAACTCGGCAATATGCGTCGCCAATGCCTGCAACAATGAACGGTCATGGGTGATAAACACCAAAGCGCCGTTGTAATTGAGCAATTGCTTTTCCAGCCATTCGATCGCAGCGATATCCAGGTGGTTAGTTGGCTCATCGAGTAAGAGCACATCGGGCTCGATCACCAAGGCACGGGCCAGTGCAACGCGGCGGCGCCATCCACCGGAAAGTTCGCGCATGTAGCGCTCGGCGGGCAAATCGAGACGGGAGATAATTTCATCCACTTTTTGCTGCAAAGCCCAACCGTCATTGGCTTCGATTTGATGCTGCAAATCTGCCATACGTGCTAATTGGCTGTCGCTGATGTCATGCGCATGGGAGAGCAAACGATATTCTGCCAGCAGCTCTCCTACCCCTTTTGAGCCTGCAGCAACTGCATCGAACACGAGGCAATCATCGGCTTCAGGTAGATCCTGCTCAAGCCGAGCGACGCGAATGCCGGTCTGACGGATGACGTCGCCCTTATCCAGATCAACTTCTCCATCGATCACTTTTAACAGGCTGGACTTGCCTGTGCCGTTACGCCCAATCAAACACAAACGCTGACCGCGCTCAATACTCAGCTCGACACCGTCGAGAAGCACTTGCAGGCCGTAACTGAGTCCGGCTTTTTCAATTTTAATCAAAGACATAGAAGGAATAATTCAGGTAGTTTTTCAACGAAAATGATACTGGCAGAAGCACCAATGGACTGTTATTCTCAAAGGAGATTTAGCCAATTATTAAAGTGTTTCATGTGACTGACGACATTATGCTGACGCCCGCCCAGCAGGCGCAAAAAGTGCCGCATCATATCCCACCAGAAAGGCATAACCAACCCGCTTGGGTTTGATAATAATTTGAGGTATCCATGAGGTTTTCAAAAATACTTTGGCCGGTAGCGTTGAGTGCCAGCGTATTCGTTGGCAGTACAACCTTGACTTGCGCCCAAGCCGCAACGGCATCGGCGACAAAAGCGGTAGTCAAAACAGCATCCGCAAAACCAGACCCGCGACAAATCGAACGGCAAAAATACGCGCAGGCACAAAAAGCACTGAATGCGAAAAGCATGACGGAATATCGCAGTTTGCTTAAACAACTGCAGCATTATCCGCTGCTACCCTATCTTGAATATCAGGAGCTCACTCCGCGCTTGATCAATTTACCCAAGCAGGATGTTGATATTTTTTTTGCACGTTACCCCGACTCTTTCCTGTCCGAGCGATTGACGCATCGTTGGTTGCGCACTCTGGCACAGCGCGAGCGCTGGGGTGATTATCTGAAATACTACGACAACCGCCTCACCGATCCGGAGCTGGCGTGCTTACATTTGCGCGCGCGTCTAGCAACGGGCGATAAAACAGCACTCAATGATGTGGCGCCGCGTTGGAACATTGAGCAAGCACAATCCAAAGCCTGCGACCCGGTGTTTGCCGAATGGAAAAAAGCCGGGCTGATGACTCCCGAGCTAATTTGGGAGCGCCACCTCAAGGCAGTAATTGCGGCCAACAAAGGGTTAACCAGCTATTTGACAAATCTGTTGCCGGCGACTGATCGCCCTATGGCAACCTTATTGCAGCAAGTGGATGCCAACCCCCGTTTGTTAAAACAAACCGGGAAATTTTCCAAACAATCACCGAAAATGAAGACTGTCATCTTGCATGGCCTGGAAAAATTAGCACGCACCAACGCCAAAGAAGCACTCGCACTATGGCACACGTATGATGCGCAGCAATTATTTGATGACAATGATCGCGTTAATCTCAAATATCATATAGCGCTGCGTTTGCTTTATCAGGACCATGAAGTTGACGCTGAAAAATTAGTGGCTTCCACGCCTAATTTAACTCGGGTAGATTTGCTTGAATGGTTGCTGCGCGAATCTTTGCGCAAGCAGGATTGGGAGCGTGT
>NZ_JBRFPI010000556.1:0-1946 GCF_053579595.1 Cellvibrio sp. | reverse complement strand
ATGAGCCCCAGTTAAATCCGTGATAACCATCGGGTATTGCATCGAGTTCAGTTGCGGGTAAATCGTCGAAAGTGATAACGGCAGCCTGGGTGCTGAGTGCACTGCCGAGGCCGAGTGACAGTAGCATTGATAATAAAAATGGTTTGGATAATAAAAGCGATTTGGTCTTGTGCATGATTGTTTCGTCCATTAGTTGATTTTTAATAAGGCTTTTTTGTTTTGTACTTTTTTTCTGATGTTATGTAAAAACGCCGCCCGCAAAAATACGGGCGGCTTAGTGGTATGACCGAATAATGAAACTGTTTTTTAATGAATTGTTTTTTAATTAAAATCCTGTCAGGCGCACCTCCCAAATTGAATAACCCCATTGGTTGCCAGCACTGCGCGCGGTGCCGTTAATGCGCACGTAGCGGTAGTTGCCACTTAGTGTGAGGATGTCGGTACGAGTACCAAAAGCACCGCCGGTTCTGCTGGCGATATCTACCCAGTTAGCATTGTCATTAGAGCCTTGCACTGTGTAGTTGGCAGCATTTGCTGCTTCCCAATCGATAGCAATTTGGGTGAGCGTTTTTGCGCTACCTAAATCTAGCGTTAACCAACTTGGATCAATCGCATGTGCCGACTCCCAGCGAGTGCCGCCATTTTTATCAATCGCATTGCTCGCCGCGGTTAACGCGGTGCTCGCATTGGCGCTCACCGGTGTTAAGAGGGCAGGGGTTGCGGTGCTTGATGCAGAACTGCTGCTGGCCGCCGCGCTTTGTGCAAAGACTTTCAATTCAAAGATTGAATAGCCCCAGGTGTTGCCGGTGCTGCGTGCAGTAGCGTAGACGCGCACATAGCGATAGGCGCCGCTGACTACATGGGTATCCGTGCGGTTGCCAAAAGCGGCGCCGGTGACGGTTTTTAAGGTCGTCCAGCTGGTGCCGTTGGTAGAACCTTGCACTTCATAGTTAGCGGCGTTGGCTGCTTCCCAATCGATAACTACTTGGGTCAGTGAACGATTGCTACCCAGATCCACCATCAACCAACTTGGGCTCACGCCGTGGTTGGATTCCCAGCGGGTACCGGCCACGCCATCAACCGCGTTAGTGGCAGGTTGGAAGCTGGTGCTGGCAGTGACCGGGCGACCTTGCGATACCAATACCGAAGTCGGTGCGCTGGAGCTGCTCACGCTGGAAGGCGTTGACGAGGGCGCACTGGAACTCGCTGCCGAAGAGGCTGGCACTGAACCGGTGAACGACACTGCAATGGTGTGGCTCGCGGAGATCGCGTTGAAGGTGTAGCTGTTCATCGCGCCCAGAGAAACACCGTCCACAATCACGTTGGCGACTTGTTGGCCCGCCGGTGGATTGAAGGTGTAAGTCGCCGAGTCAGTGTTGTTTTTGCTGTAACGGAGGGTGCCCGCTGGTGCGATGCTGCCTGCGTTATCCAGGTTGATGGTGTAGATACGGTGCGGTTTCAAATCAACTGCCATCAACTGCACGTCAGCGACTTCAACTACCTGGCCAGCCGGTGGACGGAACCAGAAGCGGAAGTTGCGCTCGTTCGCCGGTGGATAAGCACTGAAACCGGTGAAGCCTTCATAGGTGCCATCGTTATTGCTGTTGGTCCAGTTGATCATGGTGTTGTTGGCGGTGCCGTATTCCACTTTGAACTGGGTCAAACTGCGCGGCGCGGATTTATCGCCTGCAACCAACACTTCCTTCACTTCAAAATCCGGGTCGATATTCACGCTCACCCACAGATCCTGATTGTCCGCTATGCCGGGTTTACCGCTGGCTTTGTTGCCGGTTGAGCCGTCAACTGCACGCGCTGCTGCACCCCACCACTCAGTTTCCCAACCGCTACTGGCGCCCGTGAAAATGGTCGCGCTGATCGCAGGAACCAATGGATCCCCGGAACCGATATAGGCGATTTCCCCGATAACAACATCATCGATAAAGGTA
>NZ_JBRFPI010000555.1:0-1948 GCF_053579595.1 Cellvibrio sp. | reverse complement strand
CACAGCCGCATCCATATCGGTGATCGCGCGGCCCTGCACAATAATTTGCGCACGCGTATCGCTAGTGGGTTTAATCAAGATGGGGTTCATATCCGTATGCGGCTGCAAACCGGCGGCCTGTGCTTGCAGCGCTTGTGCCCGGCCAATCTCGCCGCCATCAACAGTGACAGCAGAATTGAGGGCCATATTTTGCGGCTTGAAGGGAACAACCGAAATGCCGCGATTTTTTAAAATACGGCAGAGGGCAGCGACCAAAGTGGTTTTACCGGCATCTGAAGTGGTGCCTTGAATCATTAAGGTTTTTACATTTTCATTGAAGAGACTTACCACTCAATCCCCTTCTGTGCTTTCACGCCCGCATTAAACGCATGCTTGACGGATTTCACTTCGCTAAACGTATCTGCCAAATCTTCCAGATATTTTTTAGCGCCGCGCCCGGTGATAATCACATTTTGATTGAGCGGACGGTTTTGAATGGCGGCGACTACCTTATCTTTATCGAGATATTTGTAATTGAGCATATAGGTTAATTCGTCGAGCAGTACCAGATGAATATCGGGATCGCGAAATACATGTTCACATTCTGCCCAGACTTTTTCCGCCGCTTCTTTATCTTGCTCAGCACTTTGGGTTTCCCAGGTGAAGCCGGTACCCATCACAAAATATTCCAACTGCGGGCTGGCGCCGCGAAAAATACTTTCAGTTAAAAAGTTTTTCTCACCGCATTCCCAAGTGCCTTTAATAAATTGCACGATTGCGACTTTGTAGCCATGACCGAGACAGCGCAATGCTGTACCAAAACCCGATGAACTTTTCCCTTTACCATCGCCGGTTAATACAATCACCACACCGCGCTCTTCGTCGGCACGTGCAATCGCTGCATCGACAATTTCTTTGCGCTGTTGCATGCGCTCCTGGTGGCGTTTGGCTTTTTCATCGCTCTGGCTATGGTCGTCGGTCATGGCAATTCTCTTTGATCTATTAGTTTTTGATTTTTGATGACTGGTGGGTGTCGCTTGCGCTCCTCCCACCCTACACAGGATTAATTAAAAACGATAGGTGATGCTGGCTTCGTAATTGCGTTCCGGTTGTGGATAATAATATTTTGCAGCTTGCCGGGAGGAATAGCCCTGAAAACCGGAATGGCGTTCGTTAGTAACATTTTTAATGCGCCCAGCGATTTCCACCTGCGCAACTTGCCAAATCACATTGAGATTAAACAACTGCACTGGCGCCACTTTAGGGTAGCTATTGGTCTCGTCACCGGACAAATAGCGTGAGCCTGTATAGGTTGAATCCAAAACAAAGCTCAGCGTATCAATTGGTGTAAACACAATGCCCAGATTGGCAACATGAGCGCTTACGTAAGGTACCTCTTTGCCTTTAAAACTACCCGCCGTTACTTCAGCATCTGTGTATGTGTAATTAGCAGTTAATGCAATTTCGTCGCTCAGCGTTAAACCACCATCAAACTGAAAACCCTGACGTTCGGTATCGGGCAAGTTGATATTGGCGTAGGCAATTGCGTCAAAGGTTATTTCGTCATTGAGTGTCATTTGATACAGACTGTAAGACACATGGGCGCGCTCACCCGCCCAAGCAACACCGGTTTCATAAGACTCACTGGTTTGTACCTCCAAAAAATTCACTCCCGTCAACACCAAACCATTTTCATCGGCATTAGCAAAACGGAAACCTTCCGCGTAGCGCGCAAACAAACGCCAGCCATTATCTATTTGATAGTTCACGCCCAACTCTTTAGCGTTAATGCTGTCATCATGGGTTTTGGTCAGCGAGTAATTAGTATCATCCACAGCCGCGTAACGCAGGCCAGTGCTCAGACTAAATTGTTGACTGAGGGGGTAAACCAGATGGCCGTAATAACCTTCAACCAACTGGCTAATTTTGTGATAACCGACATAGTCAGCATCGGTGCGGTCATAACCCA
>NZ_JBRFPI010000554.1:0-1952 GCF_053579595.1 Cellvibrio sp. | reverse complement strand
AAAACCCGTGCCGACAAAAACTGGATAAGCATCGATTAGTTGCTTCGTGAACTCATTCAGTTCGGGCCAGAGCGCCAAGGCGCGTTGTAAATACAGTTTGGTGAGCGGGAATTTTTCTACGCTGACAAAATGCAATTGTGCGTCCGCAGGTGCAGCGGTTAACCACAATTGCCAAGCAGCTAAAAAATTTAAGCCTGAGCCAAAACCAGTTTCGGCTATGGTGAAATGCTCGCCGGTGTTAAGTTGCTGCCAGCGTTCATGTAATTGGTTGTGCTGCAAAAAAACGTGGCGGGTTTCTTCCAGTCCATTCGCGCGCGAAAAATACACATCGCCAAAAGTGCTGGAGACGGGTTGGCCATCTTCATCCCATTGTAGTTGGGCATGGTCGATATGCGTTGAATCACTCACAAACCAAACTCGTCAACTATTTGTGTGCACCATTGTTGAATGCGTGCATCACTCAATTGAAATTCGGTTTCATCGTCCAGCGCGAGGCCCACAAAATACTGCTCATCCGGTGTGAGCGCTTTGGATGCTTCAAATACATAGCCCGCGCGTGGCCAATAACCGCAGGGCGTTGCGCCGCGGTGGACTAATTTACTGTGCAAGTAGCCCATGGCATCCAAAAACCATTCCGGGTAACCCACTTGGTCGCCCAGGCCGTAGATGGCAATTTTTTTGCTGCTGAAATCGAGCGAATCCAATTCATCCCAAATTTCTTCCCAATCTTCTTGCAGTTCACCGTAGTCCCAGGTGGGAATACCAAAAATCAGGTAATCATAAAATTGGGTTTGGATAATCGGGGTATCGGCGATATTAAAAAAATCCACGCTCTCTTCGCCGAGCAGGTTGTGGAGTGTTTTGCAGATTTTTTCGCCTGCCATTTCGGTGTAGCAGGTAGAGCTACCGTAAAACAGGCCGATGGTTTTGGTTTCACTCATATTCGATTACTTAGGATTAATCAGTACATCTAATCAGTTGCATTAATTCAGCTAAATCAGCTTCGCCCAATCTTGCACCCAGTCACGCGCCAGTGTCGCCGCGTCCTCGCCGCTGCTTGCATCCAATACTAATGGTTCACCGATGCGCGTTGCGCCAAGGTCTTCAAAGGCGGCATCCAACATGCGCCCGCCCTCGTTAAACGTGGTGTAGCTACTATCGCCCAGATTCACCACGCCGTAACGACGCCCTGCAATACGTGGGTAATCGCGGGTCAGATGCAAATAGAGTGGTTGGATGTTGTCGGGTAATTCTCCTGAGCCAGTGTTGGAGTGGCACAACAGGATAACTTCGTCCGGGTCGCGCGCCAGATCTTCTGCGCGCGCGTAGGTATTCAAGCTGACGTCATGGCCGAGCTTGCCCAGCGCTTCCCTCAGGATTTCTGCAACTTCTTCGGCACCGCCATATACGCTTCCGATAAAAATCTGGATTTTGCTCATGGGTTCTTCTCTTCATTATATAGCCGGTGGATAGGCAGCCGTTAAAGTGCGCCAGCATAACCCAATTGGCGCCAGGCTTCATAAACCATCACCGCTACGGCGTTGGATAAATTCATACTTCTACTGTTGGCGGCCATAGGAATGCGCAGTACCTGATTGGCAGGCAGTGATTCCCGGATACTTGCCGGTAATCCGCGTGTTTCAGGACCGAACAATAAGTAATCGCCGGACTGGAATTGTGCATCGCTGTGGCAGCGAGTGCCTTTGGTGCTGAGTGCAAAAATCCGCGTTGGTTTCTCCTTATCCAAGAACGCTTCCCAGCCCTTATGCAGGTTTAACTCCTGTATTTCCCGATAGTCCATCCCTGCGCGATTTACGCTTTTTTCATCCAATTTAAAACCCAGCGGTTCGATTAAATGAAGCTGGCAACCGGTATTAGCGGCGAGCCGGATAATGTTTCCTGTGTTGGGGGGGATTTCCGGTTCTACCAATACAATATGAATCATTCAGGCG
>NZ_JBRFPI010000553.1:0-1956 GCF_053579595.1 Cellvibrio sp. | reverse complement strand
ATTCCGGTAGCGATTATCGGCGCCTTCGCGGTCATGTATCTCTACGGATTTTCGCTCAACAATTTGTCGCTGATGGCACTGATTGTCGCCGCCGGATTAGTCGTAGATGATGCAATCGTGGTGTTGGAAAACATCAAACGCCATATCGAGCGCGGCCTTTCGCCCTTTCAAGCGGCAATCCAAGGCACACGCGAAGTAGGCTTTACGCTCTTGGCGATGAACATCACGCTGGTGGTGGTCTTTATCTCGATTTTGTTGATGGGCGGCGTGGTGGAAAAACTCTTCCGCGAATTCTCCATCACCCTCGCTGCGGCGATGATTATTTCGCTCGCGGTATCACTCAGCCTCACACCCGCGCTCTGCGCGCAACTGCTGAAAGCCGAGCCGAAAAAAGAACATAAACCCGGTATTTTTGATGACATCAAACACGGCTATTCCATCGCTCTGGGTTGGGCGCTGCGCCATAGTCGTATTGTGTTATTGATTCTCGCGGGCGTCATCGGCCTGAATATTTACCTCTACGTCGCGATTCCCAAAACCATGCTGCCCGAGCAAGACACCGGCCAAATGACCGGCTGGATTCGCGGCGACGATGGCTTCTCGTTTCAATTAATGCAGCCGAAAATCCAGCAATTCCGCCAACTGTTACTAGCTGACCCAGCGGTTGAAGATGTATTCGGCGCGAGCGGTGGCGGCAACGGCGTGAGCAATGCCTGGATGCGCATCAGCCTCAAGCCCATGGCCGAGCGCGGCGTGTCGGTGCATGAAGTGGTAGACAGATTGCGTCGCCAAATGCCGAGCATTCCCGGCGCTATGTTGATGATCGGCCCCGATCAAGACATCCGCCTCAGCTCGCCCTTTAGCCGCAGCGAACAGGAACTCATGTTGCTCGCCGACGATTTGAAACTGCTGCACAACTGGGCCGCAAAAATCACCACGGCGATGGAAAAAATGCCAGAGCTGACCGAGATTGATGGCGTAAAAGAAGAAGGCACACAGCAAGTCGTGCTCACCATCGACCGCGAAGCCGCGCAGCGGTTAGGCGTGAACATGAATGCGGTCGCCAGCATGCTCAACAACTCCTTCTCGCAGCGACAAGTCTCCACCATGTTCGACGAGATGAACCAATATCGCGTGGTGATGGAATTGGAGCCAGGCTACACCGCAACGCCCGCTGTACTGGAACAACTGCAAGTCATCACCAGCGATGGCAAGCGCGTTCCGCTCTCGACTTTTTCCAGTTTCAATTACGGATTGGCCGAAGACCGCGTGCGCCACAGCAATCAATTTGCATCCGAAAGCATCGGTTACGGCGTAGCGGAAAATTACACTGAAGAACAAGCCCGCGCCGCTATCGAAAATAAAATCGCCGAGCTGATGGTTCCTAAAGAAGTCTATCTTGCACCTGCGGGCAGCAGCCGTCCCGGTTGGGGGCCAAGCACACCAGGAATGGCGCAAGATCCGGCGGTGTTAATCGCCTGTGTGCTGCTCGCCGTGTATTTAATCCTTGGGATTTTGTACGAGAGCACCATTCACCCGCTCACGATTTTATCGACGCTGCCCTCAGCGGGAATCGGCGCATTACTCGCTTTGCGCTTGAGCGATACACCCTTCAGTTTGATCGCCATGCTCGGTTTATTTTTATTGATCGGCATAGTGATGAAAAACGCAATTTTAATGATCGACTTTGCATTGGAATTGGAACGCAAAGAGGGTTTGTCATCGCGCGATTCCATTTTCCAGGCCGCACTCTTACGCCTGCGCCCGATCATGATGACCAACCTCGCCGGCTTACTCGGCGCACTGCCGTTAATTCTCAGTTTTAACGAAGGCTCCGAGCTGCGCACCCCACTCGGCATTACAATCATCGGCGGCCTCGCTGTCAGCCAATTGCTCACGCTCTTCACTACACCCGTGGTGTATTTGTATATGGAGAAGGTGAGGAATTGGGGGTTG
>NZ_JBRFPI010000552.1:0-1971 GCF_053579595.1 Cellvibrio sp. | reverse complement strand
TGTATAGCCTAAAAGCAGACGATATTATGCATCTATCCCCCGCCGAAGTTTTACCACAAATGGAAAGTGCGGGAGTAACACGCATGATTCATGGCCACACCCATCGCCCTGCACGTCATCAGCTGGTTATCGCTGGAAAACCCGCTGAACGCATTGTACTTGGCGATTGGCATGAGGCAGGCTGGTGCATCGAAGCGGATCAAAACAGCATTGAATTAATCGACTGGAAAATTTAACTCATTGCTTAATTACGGTTGCGGCTTGTCATCATATAAAGCCCACCGATAATCACAAAAATCGGCCACCAGGTTCCGAACGACATATCGAGCAAAAACATTAGCGCGATAAAGATAATCGCTCCGGCCGATACCAGCGAATTGGCAACCGCAGCGCCCAAACCTTCTTTGCGATAAAAACTAAATGCCTGTTGCAAGGGCCCAATTGCGGCCAGCAAAATAAAAAATGCCCACCAATTGTGAAAGTCCAAAAAAAACAATTCAAAACCGAGATTGCGCGCCAGCAATAATCCGCCGATTACAACAATCGCCAGACCTAGCGGCCAATTGACTGAAGCAGGCTTAGCATCTTTAACTGTTGCGGGAACCTGAGGCTGCGACACATTCTTATCGTCAGGGCTAGACATATCAAACTCCATATTGGTTAGGGTGTCTTTTTAGACATCATAAACCAGAAATGGGGTTCACACACCCCGCACCTAATTACAGATATACACAGTAATGGTCGCCGCCAAACAAAAAGCCCCACCAGTAGGTGAGGCTTTCTTTGGATGGAATAACTAACAATCCAATTAATCTTTCAAAACTTCTTCCGCTGCATTCACCAAAAAGATGTAGCTCGCCGCAAGATTAACCACATACTCGTTTTCGCCCCAAAAGAACGGCCAGTCTTCGTGGTTCTCGGGATAATCCGGCTTTAATACCAAAATACCCGGAACAATACCGCCGGAGATAAACGAAAAGTCTGCGCGATTCATGCCGTAGGCGACTTCTTTAGAGCGAGTCCCCACATTCGACACCAACGACAAATTGTGTGCTGGATGAGTGCCGTAAAGGAAGTTCAAACCTTTCAACACAGACTCGCGGTTCACCAACTCCGGAAATGCCTTGTGAATGTAATAGTTGTTCGTCGCATGGCGAATCACCCAACCACTGCCCGCCCAACCGCCTTCGGTGATGGGAACACCAAAAGGATTTTTTGCTTGAGTCGCAGCAAGTTCAGTTTGATAAATTTGCGCTTTACTTTTTAGTTGCTGTTTGAAATCCGCATCCATGTAAGGAATGGCACGAATAAACCAGGAAGCATTGCCACCAAAGTCCACTTCCGCTGCCAATTTTTTAACCGCTTGTGCATACTTTGCTTCACCAGTAGTGATCAACAACTCAGTCGCCGCTTTGAGTTGTTCATGCTCAAGTTTTCCACCAGTTGTGTTGCCATGCTTAAACGAATCCGGCTTCGCTTTTGCGGCCTCTTCCGCCCACACTTTTTTTGCGGTTGCCAAACATTCTTTAGCAAGTTCATCATTGAATCCGGTTAATGCCCTACTAGCCGCAGCAAGCGCAGCAGCAGAACCGTAATTCAACGACGAGGACTTGCTGGTAAATGCCCAGCGGTCATCAAATTTGCCACTTTTAAAACCATCAGTTTCCAGCTCACCCATTTTGGGATCATAAATTAAATTATCCGTTTTGGTGATGCCATCACCTAAATGGTGATACTGATCAATATGCGCCTCTACAATACCGGGAATCGCATGACCCACAGCGCGATGCTGCGCAATTAACGCAAGAGTTCCGTGTTCGATTTGTTGCAACACGTCGGGCTTGCCATCTGCCGTGTGCAGATCAACAAATTTGCGCGCGTAGTCCACGCTGGTAGTATCACGTTTCAAACCAAAGGTTTCCCACGCAGTCACCAAAGTATTCACCACATCGTATTGGGTCTGCGTACGGA
>NZ_JBRFPI010000551.1:0-1975 GCF_053579595.1 Cellvibrio sp. | reverse complement strand
GTCACATAGGGCGCCCCCTCAGGGGCGCTTCTATTTTGTGTATCACATGCGAGTTATTCAGGCAGATGTAAGGCTGTAAGCCGTTGCTGGAAATTTCGCTCTGTGCAATGACAAGGACGATGCTGTTGCATTTACTTTTCTAGTCAATCAAGTGGATTACCTATGATCGATATGTTCACTGGACTCAGTTTTGCGATGGGTCTTAGCCTGTTTTTTGCTGTTCTTTTTGTGTTGGCCTACGAGTTCATCAATGGCTTTCACGATACCGCCAACGCAGTTGCCACAGTTATCTATACCAAAGCTATGTCGCCCCATATGGCTGTTGTCGCCTCAGGTATCTTCAATTTCCTTGGTGTGATACTGGGTGGCTTGGGAGTTGCCTATGCGATTGTGCATTTATTGCCAGTCGATATGCTGCTCAATATCACCTCAGTGCACGGTATGGTGCTGGTCTTCTCGCTCTTGACGGCAGCGATCGTGTGGAACCTCGGCACCTGGTACTTCGGTATTCCGGCATCCAGCTCGCATACCTTGATCGGCTCGCTCTTGGGTGTATGCCTTGCTAATGCATTAATTACTGATATCCCGATTAGCGAAGGTGTGAATGTCAAAAAAGCCATCGATATCATGTTGTCGCTATTGATTTCACCGCTGGTGGGTTTTGGCGTGGCGGCACTGGTATTGCTGTTGCTGAAAAAAATATTTACCGGTCCCAAAATTCATAAAACCCCGCAAGAGCGCGAGCAGATCGACGGTAAAAAACACCCACCATTTTGGACGCGCGTAACCCTGGTTGCCTCGGCGATGGGCGTGAGTTTTGTGCATGGCTCCAACGACGGACAAAAAGGTATCGGCCTGATCATGCTGGTTTTAATCGGCCTGACCCCGGCGCAATTTGTGTTGAATCTGGATAGCAGCACCTACCAAATTGAACGCACGCGCGATGCCGCGACCCACCTGCGTAATTTTTATAATGCCAATGAAAACAATTTGAATGGGTTGGTCGATTTCACCAAAAAAGAAGGTGAAGTGGTTGCTGACAGTTTCAAATGTAACGGCAAAGAATCACTGGTAGTGATCAACACACTGGAAAGTCAATTAAAAGGTGTAAATCATTATTCTGATTTGAATTTGGAACAGCGTCGCAGTGTGCGTCGTTTATTGCTCTGTATTGATGACACCGCGAAAAAAGTGTCCAAGCTGGATACGATTTCCGACAAGAAAAAAGGCGACCTGAAAAACCTGCGCAAAGACCTTACCGCGACAACTGAATATGCACCTATGTGGGTAATTATCGCCGTTGCCTTGGCCTTGGGTCTTGGCACTATGATGGGCTGGAAGCGCATTGTGTACACCGTCGGTGAAAAAATTGGTAAAAGTGGTATGACCTATTCACAGGGAATGTCAGCGCAAATTACCGCTGCGACAGCAATTGGGGTCGCAAGTGTGACGGGCATGCCGGTATCTACCACGCATGTACTCTCATCGGCAGTGGCCGGCACAATGGTTGCCAATCGCACAGGTTTGCAGTTCTCAACCGTGCGCACAATCCTGCTGGCATGGCTGTTCACCTTACCTGCTACCATTTTGTTGTCAGGCGGATTGTTCTACATAGGTACGCTGTTTATTTAATTGTATTGCGCTACTACAAGGCGCTTCTGCTTTAATGCTTGCTCCCGCACAATGCGGGAGCGGGTTTCTCGCATTTTCCCTCCGCTTACTTATTGTTCTGCTAAAACAGTGACCAGATGGTGATTGTTTAACCCGTTATGGTACATTCAGCATCGCGCAAACTGTGTAGTTCTTGTGGCGCACTCTCAATGTCTTGGTTTGTAAAAGAGGATTTTGCAATGAACTATAACGTCGGCATTTTTTTATTCCCGGAAATTGAAGTGCTGGACTTTGCTGGCCCTTACGAAGTGTTTACCACTGCAACCCGTGTTGCCGCGCGCGAAAACATTGTGGATACCCCCGT
>NZ_JBRFPI010000550.1:0-1984 GCF_053579595.1 Cellvibrio sp. | reverse complement strand
CGTCCAAATGCAATTGCCACCGCGCGGCCGATACCAGAGTCGCCCCCGGTAATAAGTGCCTTTCTCCCCGCGAGACGATTTGCGCCACAATAACTTTCTTCGCCATGATTAGCTTGCGGTTTTAAAATGGCGTCCAATCCAGGTTCCGGTTGTCGCTCGTCGGATTTCCCTTGCGCTTTGGGGTATTGGGAGCGCGGATCTTGCATAGTGTATTGATTGAAGTTCGACATAATACCCTCCTGAAATCGCTAACAGATGCGAGGAGGTTGTTCTCAAACCGGTACATAATCTGTGCGGTGAGTAACTCAGTACAATATTTATGCGGAATTTCGCTATTTGATTTAAATCTTGCCTCAGTTATAGTCAGTAGCCTTTATCCAGTCATTTAAATCATTTAATCAGGTCAATTAGTTTTAATACTGTTCTTGCTCTCCGCTTATTTTATGGGATTTGCGAGTTGGCTACCTGTCCTCTGCCGCAGAATATTCATGTCAAATATCGCCGTTGTTGTTATCGCGTTGATCATTGGTTTGTTATTACAACGAGCCAAACGGTTTCCTGAAAACGCCGCATCTACCTTAAACCTTTACGTGATTTATGTTGCTTTGCCTGCGCTAATTTTGGCGGAGATTCCCAAACTGTCGTTTAGCCATGAGGCATTGATTCCAGTTGTTGCCGCATGGGTAATTATGTTGCTTAGTGCATTATTGACATGGTGTACGGCACGGCTGATGAAATGGTCGCGCGCGTTAACCGGTGCATTAATGTTGTTGGTGCCTTTAGGTAATACCGGATTTGTCGGCATTCCGCTTATTGAGGCGCATTTAGGTTCTAAGGCAATTCCCTATGCGATTCTTTATGATCAATTGGGCACCTTTGTGGCCTTGAATACTTATGGAATTGTCGTTGCCTGCTACTACTCGTCCGGTTCTACCTCTGCTGTAAAAATTTTGCGCAGCATCCTGATTTTTCCACCTTTTATTGCACTGATATTGGCCTTTGCAGCGAGTGCATTTGTTTACCCTGAATGGTTGGCGGAGGCGCTCGCGAGAATCTCATCTACACTTGTACCTGTGGTGATGGTTGCCGTGGGTTTGCAGTGGCGTTTAACCCTAAGCCCGGAGTATTTATCGCCGTTAGTGGTGGGCTTGTTATATATCTTGTTGGTCTCGCCCGCGTTGGTTTGGTTGGGGTTGTGGCTGTTAGATATTGAAGGGCTGGTTGCCCAGGTGGTGATATTGGAAGCGGCTATGCCTGCGATGATTTCGGCAGGTGTGTTAGCGATAAGCCATAATTTGGTACCGCGGTTTGCATCATCTTTAGTGGGTTACAGTTTGCTGATCGGCTTGGTCAGCGTATGGCTGTGGCGATTGGTGATTTAGCAACCGGTTTAAAAACAAAACTCTAAAAATTATTCAGTTAAAAATCAATTGCACGGATGGTTTTTATATATGTCGCGTGATCAACAGTCATTCGTGTCAAGTGAACGTTCGCCTGTATGGAGTCCATTGCAGGTCGGCGCTTATGCTGACTATCTTGCGCTCTTGTCTGCGACCAATCCGGTTGTTGTGGTTGAAGACATTCTTGCGTGTGATGGTGAATTACTGCTTGCTCAAGCCAGTTTGCTGGATCAAAAAAGCATCGCGCGCTTAAAAAATAAAATGCTGGCGCGGCCGTTGGCCAATTCTATTCAGATTGAAAAACCAATTGCTGCAGGGGATTTATTGCAGCATCTACTAGACACTATTCGTTCGACCGAATATTTTCAATCGCTGGCTGAGCGGAAACACCCCTTAAGCTCCCTCGAACCTGTCTGTGCCTTGCTCTCGGATTTGCCGTTAGTGCAGCAATTTTTGACGGTGATGGCGGCGCAGATGAATGACTTGTATCATCGCACACTTTGTGTGAGTCTTTGGTCGCTATACATCGCGCAAGAAATGCGTTTGCCTGCCCATGATTCGGGCGAAATTTTTTTGGCTGCACT
>NZ_JBRFPI010000549.1:0-2021 GCF_053579595.1 Cellvibrio sp. | reverse complement strand
AGATTTACAACAAAAAAAAGGCCGCACTGAGTGCGGCCTTTTTTTATATTGGCGATGAAAATAATACCTCAGCTAATTTTCGTTCTCTTCCGCACAAGCAGTAAATTTCATCTCGGGTTGATTAAAAAATTCATCGAGATGTTCCAGCAGACAAACATCGCTTCCCAACACTGAATGTGCGATTTTTTCACGCACTCGCAATTGGCTGTGCGGCCATTGCTGGTTTACCGATTGCGCCCAACTCACTGGGGTAATAGGGTCCAATGCACCGGCGAGCATTAAGGTTGGCAATTGTGGGGCGGCATTTACCAATGGTGACTCACTCGGCAAACGATGACAGAGTTGATAACGCCATTGGTCGCGTGTGTACTCTTGCAATAATGGATACTTCACTAGTGCCGCTGTGTAATCTGTTTCCGATAGAACAGGATTATCCGCACAATCCACTGCAGTAAACGTCAAACTATTAAAATCGCTCGTCATGCTGTTATTAATAAACGGCTCCATCAAGGGTTTTAATAAATCTGAACGCCCCGCCTCTACCGCATTAATTGCATCAATAATGGCTGGCCAATCGCTTGGATTATAAACTGCGGCAAAGGTGGCTGATAAAAAACGATGGTCATTTACCACAAAATTCACCGGCGCCTCACCATCCCAACGCTTGATGGTGAGTGACATCGGATTGATATGTAAATTACGCAGCGCTTGCATAAAGTGTTGTTCTAACGAGACAAGATCAGCCGCAGAAGAAGGATTTAATTTTTTTATGCATTCTTGCTGAACACTGCAGCCTTTAAAAAACTGCTGCATTCCCTCGTCCAATACTTGCGGCCAGGTTTGTACGCCACCAAAACCAGCCGGATAAACTGAATCCAGCACCATGGATTTCAGTTTTACTGTTTGTGGTGCCTGCTGCTCTTGCAACGCGATTTCCAGCGCGAGCCGTGTGCCGTAGGAGACACCGAGAATATTCCACTCTGGATAATCAAGCTGCGCCATTAATGCACGCACATCCTGGGCTGATTTTTGGGTGCTGAAATTGCGGTAATCCAACTTTGGATTCGCCTGCGCTGAAGATGCAAAACATTGCGTCATTACATCGTAGCCCTGCGCCAACTCATCGCCCAGAGCGATATTCTGGCGCAATAACTGCTGGTTAAATTGATTGTATTCACTACACACCAATGCCGGTTTACTGCGGCCGGTGCCGCGGGCATCGATCAAAATTAAATCGCGCTCTGTATTGCTATAACGCATCCAATTCAACCAACTTTTTATTCCATCAGTATGCAAACGTGCACTCGCTCCTGGTCCGCCCTGTAAATATACAATCGGGTCAGCGCGGCGCTGCTCTGCATCATTGTGCAAAATAACCACGGCCAAACGGAATTGTTCCGGTGTTTGCAATTCACCGCAGGTAATAGTGGCTGTCCAGTCAGCGTCGAACCAACAGGCAGTTTTAATGAAACTGTAATCGCTATTGCTGGAAGGTTTTTCTGCTGCCTCCGAAGATGGATAAAAATATCCCACTACCGTCGCCGATAATGCCAGCACTATTGCTATACCAAGTCCAATTAAAAATCGCATCAGGATTTATCCGTTTTCTGTGTACGGGATAATAATGGCGGCCAAGGCAAAAACCATGGCTCGCGCCATTCCTGTATCGCGGCAGTAAAAAAATCATCGCAAAAAAATTCGCCTTCGCGCGGCAATTCGGTAAAACGATACAACTTTTCGCCCAATGAAAACGCAAGACTGTAAGCATGCAAATAGCAGCGATCGCAAGCCTCGCTTTGCACTGAATCACCATAGAGTGAATCACCCGCAATAGGTGCACCGATACTTTTCAAAGCAACACGAATTTGGTGGGTTTTTCCGGTGTGGGGTTTCACGATAAACAAACGTCGCCCCACACTAATACTTTTGCTAAAAAATTGGGTTATTGCAGGGTTATCTTGTGCAGTCAGCAGTTTCCATGCGCCACGACGTGCGGGCGCCATATCACCTTTTATCAGTCC
>NZ_JBRFPI010000548.1:0-2023 GCF_053579595.1 Cellvibrio sp. | reverse complement strand
AGAAGCACAAAGGTTTATTGGCGAGTTCAACTTTATAATCGGTGCCGCGTACCGCAATACATTTGTTTTCCAAATCCAATACCAATCCAACATGACGGGTTTGGCTAGCCGCAACATTCGTTGCAACTGGAGCGGGTTTACGCTGTAAATAAGGCGATAGTAAAAACACCAATAAAATCGATGCCAGTAACGGATAGATCGATGCACTCTGCCACAAGGCCGGCTGGCATATCGCTAATTTCAAACTGATAATTTGCCCCGGCAATTGCAGCTGCCGCTCAATAAACCTGTGCGCGTGTGAGTTTTCACTGGCAGAATCCAACTGTGACTGAGCATCAAATTGCTGCAAGCTGCTTACGCGTACCGATAAATTTTGTTCAATCAACAATGCATTCAGTTTTTGCAGGTATTCGCGCACCTGCGCAGGATTCCCAGCGAGATTCAAACTGGGATTAGGCAGCGACAAGCGCGGCAGATCCAGTGATACGCGATTTTCAACGGCGAGAATACTACGCTCCAGATTAAAATCCCGCTGCAGCGACATGCCAAAAAAATATGCCAATTGCAGCGCACAAAAACCGCCGACCAATAATAAGAGATGATAATAATTGAGCGTCTTTTTAAGTGAATCCAGACGCAATTGTTTAAACCCCGGCAATTTTATACCCAGGTGATTGATACGCAGCGTGTGCATTAGCGTTTCACTATGGATTGCGGACAACCTTCGGCAAAACTGAGCTCACCAAAATAGGTGGACTGCTGCTGTTGCGCGAGGTTGCCCAGAGTGGCTTGCAAGGCACAGAACAAATCCGTGTTGCGCCCATTCATTTTTAAATACCAGCTGCTGCCGCGAATATCGCTATTGCCAATAGCTTGAATATAATTTTCGGAAAATCGTTCAGCATCTTCTGCAGCCCAATAACTGGCGATCATATCCACTTTGCCACTCGCGAGTAATTCGCGCAGGCCGGTGTGGTTGTGGCTGTAAACAATGGACACATGTTCTTCACGCAAACCCAATTCGCGCAATAAATGCATAGGAATAATATGGCCGGAACGACTGGAGGGATAATCGAGCAAACCTATGCGGCGGCCGAGTAAATATTCGCGCGTTAAAATCGGTTTTTCATCGCGCCCAATTAAATAGGCTTGATACTGCGAATAACTCGCGAGGCGTTTGTAGCCGTGAGTATTTTCTGCATCGAAGGCTTGCACAATATTATCTTTGGTGTTGACCAAATCGCCGATGCCTTTGCCGATAAAGGTGATATCGGAAACATCGCCGGTGCCCCAATAAGCCTGCACTTGATGATATTGCCGCTGCACAACCGGATCGCCACACAATAAATTGGCGAGGTTGCGCGCGACCACTTGCGTGTTCATATAGACCGTTAATTTTTCAGCGGACGAATTACTGCCCGCCGTGCAGGTGTAGCTGTCTTCAATTAATGATGGCAAATGGTAGTCGAGCTTTGCCTGGCTATTTTTGCCCACAAACCACATAGCTAACACCGCCAAAAAAAATAGCGTGAAAGGAAAGCTGATGGGTGCAAAGATTTTTAAGTCGTTCATGCGTTTTTCCAGTGGCCCTTAACTGGCGTGCCGAAACTTGACCAGCTCATCCACAATCGTGGGCTGCTGTGTTTTTTTGGTCGTTCCAGCTGCTCAATTTTTGCAATATCCGTACCTTTGGCGCAGCAAATCGCAACCATTTATCTGATTTTGTCTATAAATCGATCTTTAATCCCCTAAAAGCCCTGAAATAAGCTGCTGGAAAGCCGTTTTACCGGCTTTTTAAGGCTTAATCCAACTGCAGCAAATCCCTGTCTGTCTGGTCAATTATTAAATTCCCGTCATTTATTGCAGCTGCGGATTCAGCTGCGCACCAAAGCAGATCAAGCACGCGCCAGATTGGCGAGAAAATGCCAACCCACCCCCAGACTCACTGCGAATTCCCGCACTTATCGCCCTATGGCACAGCTTCTGCTGCGCACCCAAGCCCAGATTGGAATCCACCTAAACC
>NZ_JBRFPI010000547.1:0-2048 GCF_053579595.1 Cellvibrio sp. | reverse complement strand
GGCAGCTTTAATGCTTTGGCCAACGTGGGTGCGGTTGAGGCGATTGGCCTTGAAACCGGCCTTAACTGGCAGATCAACGACAACTGGTACTGGTACAACTCGGCCAGTCTGAACGACTCTACCTATTCCGACGACTACTTCACCGAAGGCAATACCCGCGTGGCGCTTTCTGGCAAAACCGTTGTGGATTCGCCGGAGCTGATGTTCAACTCCGAGTTGGGTCTGGAAATGGGCGGCGCTTTCGCCAAGTTGCATTTCAAACACACCGGCGAGCGCTACTACACCTACACCAATGACGGCTCAGTAGATGCTTACAATTTACTGAATCTGAGCCTTGGCTATCGCTTTGAGGACTTGGGCGCGCTCAAGCAATTGACCGCCCAGTTGGATATCACCAACCTCACCGATGAAGATTACATCTCCACCGTTGGCAGTGGTGGTTTCTCCAATACCGATCCAAACGGCACCGCCCAGACCTTGTTGCCGGGCGCACCGCAGCAAGCATTTTTCTCGTTAAAAGCGATGTTCTAATGATTGTTTGACTCTTGTAGCTTGTCTCTCGTGACCTTTAATCCGTCTTTTGGGATTGGGCGCTTCTTGTGAAGCGCCTTTTTTATTTTCGTCGATACTACTGTGGAGAAACACAACATGACGATACTGACTCCTGTTCGCTGCATCGGGATTTGTATATTGAGCCTGCTGGCATCGGTAGCGTTCGCTGAACGCCCCGCACAACACCTGATTTTAGTGACGGTCGATGGCCTGCGTTGGCAGGAAGTCTTTCGCGGTATGGATGAGCGCTTGCTCAACGATAGCCGCTACACCGAACACCCCGACTCCCTGCGCACTGCCTTCAGTGCCGCCGATCCGCAGCAGGCGCGCGTGAAATTGCTGCCGTTTATCTGGAGTGAAATAGCGACCAAGGGCGTGTTGCTGGGCAACCGCGACCAATCCAGCCGTATGCAAGTCACCAACGACTGGCATTTTTCCTATCCGGGCTACAGCGAGATCCTCACCGGACGCGCCGATCCCGCCATCGATACCAATGATCCTGTGCCCAACCCGAATGTGACCTTTCCCGAGTGGATCAACCAGCAACCGCAGTGGCGCGGCAAGGTGCAGGCGTTTGGCTCATGGGATGTATTTCCCGCCATCCTCAACAGCAAGCGCGCCGGGTTTCCGGTCAATGCAGGGTTTTCCCCGGCATTGGGTAAAGTGAGTGCGCGCGAAGCCTTTATTGACGAGCTGCAGCGCCAAACCCCCAGCCCTTGGCAAAGTGTGCGTTTGGATGTGTTTACCCATCAATATGCGCTGGCGGCATTGGCCGAAGACAAGCCGCGCCTGGTGTACATCGCCTATGGAGAGACCGATGACTTCGCCCACGACGGCGAATTTGACCAATACATTCAGGCCGCGCACCGCTTTGATGGCTTTGTGCGCGAGCTATGGAATCGAGTGCAGAGTGATCGCCGCTACCGCGATAAAACCTTGCTGTTGATCACCACCGACCACGGACGCGGTGAGTTGCCACTCGAAGGCTGGAAGCATCACGGCAGTAAAAAGGCGGTCGCGCTTAACGCCTCGTCTCCGGAAATGGCTCCTTTCCAGGAGGGGATTCCGGGTGCCGATCAGGTGTGGTTTGCAGCCATGGGGCCGGGGGTGAAAGCGGCGGGCGAACTGCAGGGCGAGTGGTACTCCAACCAAATCGCTGCAACCACATTGCAGCTGCTGGGGTTTGATCCGGCGGCCTACAGCGCTGCCGCCGGTAAGCCGATGGTTGAGATCCTTAATTTATCCAAGACAAAGGTAGCGCCATGAAATCCCGCTTAATTTCCCCGATCTTGCTCTGGCTCGCGGCCGTATTTTTGCCCACTCTCGCCATCGCCGATAGCGGCAAGCCTCTTCCCAATAAACCGGATCTGGACAAGGGCATCACCCGCATCGCCTTCGGTTCCTGTGTGCATCAGGATCACGAGCAGCCCATTTGGAAGGCGATCAATATCGAGCGCCCGGATTTGTTTGTGTTTTTGGGCGATAACATCAACGGC
>NZ_JBRFPI010000546.1:0-2058 GCF_053579595.1 Cellvibrio sp. | reverse complement strand
CCGGTGAATTGCTAAGCGGCTTGCTTAGCCCAAATCTCTCGCCGGATTTTCTCCAGCGTATTTTCCTGCTGTCTTTCGAGAGCTTGTTTGTCGGGATTCTTGGGACAGTGTTTGCCGTTGTTATCGGGATTGGTTTGGCGATGTTTGCCATCCGAATACCTGAATTACCCGATCCTCCAGGGCGCCAGGGGCGTCGTCAATCTTTTGTGGTTGCCACTGCCAGAACAGTGTCCCGTTTTACGCTGGGCTTTTTCCGGTCAATTCCCGAGATTGTGTGGGCGTACCTATTTGTGCAGATCCTCGGTCTCGGGCCGGGCGCGGCGGTACTGGCTATTGGCTTAACCGTGGGTGGTTCTATCGGAAAGCTCTACGCTGAACTCGCTGAGGCAGTAGATCGACAAATCATCGGTGGCCTGCGAGCTGCTGGCGTGGGGCGCTGGGGCATTTTAATGCATGGCATTTTGCCGCAGGTAAAGCGCCAATGGGTCGCTTATGCGCTCTTCCGGATGGAGTGCAACATCCGCACGGGCACAATTCTGGGTGTGGTCGGCGCGGGTGGTTTGGGTAGTGAAATTGCCTTGAGTATTCGCTATCTCGAATTCGATAAATTGGCTACCACACTCATCGCGGTGCTCATGTTTGTGATCGCACTCGAATGGGTAAGCGCTTATCTACGGCGTCACCCGGTTAAATGGTCATTGCTGTTTGCCGCTGTTGGCGGGATAGCCAGTTTTGCGTATCTCGATATTCCCTGGATGGATTTGCTAACAGGAAATTGGAGCAATTTGCCGGGCACTACCGAGTTTGATCTCAGTGCCGAATTTCTCGGTAAAACCGCCACGCTGGTATGGCAAACCTTATTGATGGCATGGATCGCCACGCTGCTGGCCGCCGTCTTCGCATTCTTCCTTGCTCCGCTATCCACTAGATCACTAGTAACGGGTAGCTACCTGAGTCAAACCTACGGTAAGCGTGGGCTTTCGCTGTGGATGTCGCGTTTGCTGCAAAGCGGTTCGCAATTTTTCTTGCAAGTCACGCGCGCGATGCCGGAGCTGACGCTGGCGTTGGTTTTTGTTGTCTGGGTTGGGCCCGGTGCGCTGGCCGGGATTCTTGCGATTGCAGTGCACAATATTGGCGTATTGGGTCGCCTCTACACCGATGTTTATGAGGAGGTAGAACCCGGACCCGCCAAGGCGATGCAAGCGAGCGGTGCCAGTGGTTTATCAACCTGGTTGTACGCCTTACTACCCCAGGTTAGTCCGCGTGTACTGGCGTTTACGCTTTACCGGTTTGAGGTCAATGTGAGGGCAACAGCGACGGTCGGGTTCGTGGGCGCGGGTGGTATTGGTGACTCGCTCTACACATCCATCAGTTTGTTTCACATCAGTGATCTTGTGGTGTTGCTGGTGGTAATGGTTGCAGTTGTCACGCTAGTGGATCAAGTCGGCGACCGCATGCGCAAGCGTATCCTCAATGGCCCTTCATGCGAGCCGCCTTTAGCGCAACGGTTGGCAAACTTGTTTTCACGCACGAGCGGCGCGCCGCTGACATCACCAATGACAAGCGATATTCCAAAACTGGAAGTGGCCCAGCTTTGTTGTCGTTGTGGTGCTGCGCCTGCATTCAGTGTTATTCGCCCGGTCTCACTCTCATCCCAGGGATTAACATTTATTTCCGACAAGTTTCTACCCACTGGATTGATGGTGCAGCTTGTCGTGGTGTATCCCGATGGAAAATTATCGTCTGTGATAAGTGCCAGAGCATGTCCTTCCGTCTCACCGGCCCACAGCATTGACAGTAAAACTATAAAAAATTATCTCAGCTTTATTGAACCAGCACCGGATTTTCTATCGGCGATGATTGTTATTGCGCAGCGAGATGCCGCGTATTTTATTGACGATAGTGAGTGCTCTACTCACGAAAAAAATGCACGCGGTAATGCATCTATTTCTAACCAACTGGATAGCACTATCGCATAAAAGGATTAACCCAACCCTCTCCATTAACCCTTAACAAAAGGAATCTTTATGAAAACCCTTTCTTCAATGTGTAAACCCT
>NZ_JBRFPI010000545.1:0-2060 GCF_053579595.1 Cellvibrio sp. | reverse complement strand
AGTCTCCTACATCCAGACCTCCAACTTTTTGCCGGATGTATGGTCAGGCTTGGGGGTGAGCTCCAGCTACTCTTGGACGGACAGCGAGATCAGTGTGGTCAATCCGGTCGAGGCGGGCATAACAGCGGATGCCGCACTGCCATTCCCTGGCTTAGTAGAGAACTCGGCTAACTTCACCGTTTTCTACAGCTACGGTGGTTTTGAAACGCGCCTGTCCACCACCTTCCAGGATTCGTTTGTTGGCGAGACCCGCAACATCAACTTGCAACCGATCATCTATGCACCGGAAACGCTGCTGGATTATCAAGCTGCCTACAAGTTCGATAACGGTTTGGACCTGGTGTTCTCCATCAGCAACCTCACCAACGAACCCAACAGAAGTTACATGTTTGATGAAGAGTTAACCCGCACCTTGCAGTGGTTTGGTCGCACTTACTACATGGGCGCTAACTACTCGTTTTAATGCGTTAGTTCAGGTGTTTTTTGTAAAAGCCGCACATGAAAATGTGCGGCTTTTTTTTGTGGCGTTTTTAATTTTATAGTTTTGTGGTTTTGTTGCTAGTGAGTGTTTGCAGTTGTTTTGTGTATGGGTACACCCAACCCGACTATACTCATCTACCTGTGCTGCTTATCCCCGAAAAGGAACTCCTATGCGTTACCCCGACTTCCCGCTTATTGCTTACTTCGCTGCGTTGATGCTGGCGCCGACATGGGTGTATGCCCACGCCGAGCATGACAAGGTGCGTTATGTCGCCGAGACGGGGAAAGACGAAGGGCGTTGTGACCAGATCAGCGCGCCTTGCCAAACCATCGCCTATGCCGCGAAACAGGCGGGCAAGGGTGACCAGATTCAGGTGGCGGAGGGGCGCTATGAAATTACTGATCTGGATTCGATTTTTTATCTCTCATCCAATGTGGTGCCCGTCACCGGAAGCTATCAAAAAAAGACTTTCCAAAAACCGGCTGCGCCTGCCACTAACAGTATTCTGGTGGGTGTGCCCGCTGAGTTTGCGCAGGGTTTGGCTGAGCAAGGGTTTCAGGTCATTAGCGATACCAAAGGCCTCAACCGCAGTGAGCAAGATTATCTGAATGCCAAACAATCACAGTTAACGGCGATGGCAAGTGCGCAAGCAGAAGTGCCATGTGTGGCGGGTAAAGCGGGCGAATTTAATTGTAATAATTTAGGGCTGCTCGCGCATGTGCCGCTTGCTACCCTGGGCAATAACAATTCGCGCGGCAATGATATTTGGGGGCATTTTGATCTCAATGACAATCGTGAATATGCGTTGGTCGGTTTGACGAATGGTGTGAGTATTGTTGAAGTGACTGATCCGATGAATCCGCGTGTCGTGAGTTTTATTGCCAGTCAAAATACCATCTGGCGTGATTTAAAAACCTATCAATATTTTGATGAAACACGTCGCCGCTGGATGAGTTATGCCTATGTGACTGCCGATGCTGCATCGGTCGGCACCATGATTCTGGATTTAACTCAATTGCCCGAAAAAGTCGTGCAGGTTTCCAGTGAAACAACCGACACCAGTGCGCACAATATTTATATCAGTAATGTGGATTACTCTACCGGCGTAGCCTTAACCAATCGCACCGCTTATATGCATGTGGGGGGCAGCGATAAGCAAGGCGGTGCATTTAATAGTTATTCGCTCGCTAATCCTGTTAACCCAACATCTATCTATAAAAATTTAGCAAATTCACGCAGCTGGTATAGTCATGATGTGTCATCGCTGTGGATTACCGACGCGCGGCGTGAGCAGTGTGTCGATAAAAATAATGATTGTGATGTGATGCTGGATTACAACGAGGATGAAATTTTACTTTGGGATAAAACCAATAATGCCAAGCCTTTTAATTTGGCGCGTACTAATTACCAATATGTTTCCTATGTCCATTCCGGTTGGTGGACGGAAGACAAACAATTTATTACGGTGCACGATGAGTTGGATGAGCAGCGCTACAGTTTAAACACCCGCGTGCGTTTTTTTGCCATCGATAATTTGCGCGCGCCAGAATTGGCCGGCGAATATATCGGCCCCACCCCC
>NZ_JBRFPI010000544.1:0-2070 GCF_053579595.1 Cellvibrio sp. | reverse complement strand
TTTATTTTCACAACTTTCGCGCCAGACAGCGAGAGAAATTACTTGGGTGCAGTACCCATTTGTTGTTTTATTTGTAAAATTTCGCGGTTGGTACTGCGGCGGAAATCATCAATCGCAGAAATCGCTTCCTCATTGGTGCGCATACGCGCCGCCAAACTATCCAAAGCAGTCATCTCCAACTGCATCTTATCCAATTCTTCTTTCAGGTTTTGCACGCTCTGGGTTTGCTGGCTCACACTGGTGCTCATGCCATCAATTTTTGCAGCGGCAGCATCAGCAACCGTTTTATTGGCTGCTACTTCTTGCTTGAGTGAAGTCACGCCCGCTTTTGCATCAGTTCCCAATTTTTGAGCATTGGCGGCGTCGCGCGCAACGGCCGTCGTTTTTTCGGTGTTAGCTGCAATGGCTTTGCGATTGGTTTCTACCAAGCCTGCGATGCGGCGCACTTCCCCATCCATTTTTTTCAAATTGGATTGCAAGGTGACTACCGATGCGCTGGACTCTTCCGAGGTCAAACTCAGTTGCTGCTCCAACCCTTGGATACGGGTATCAGCCTGTTTAAGCATCTCTTGCGCCTGAAACAATTGCCAACCCAGGAAACCAGCACCACCTGCAGCAACCAACGCAATCACCAGTGCTATCGCAGGCACACTACTGGAAGGAGCCGCCTGTGCATAGGCGGGAGTCGATTGTGGAGTTGGTTTGCGTGAGGGCCGTGCCGGTGGTGGTAAATCGTCATCATGATCGTGTGCTTGAGGTTGTTGACGACGCGGTGCGGATTCCGTCGGCTCAGATACTCCGCCGGTAGATAATGTGGGTTCTCTGCGTTCCATAACAACAAATACCTTAACGATGAGACAGTGATCGAAATGTGTGACAAGTGTGCGCGCATTTTATAGCAGCGGCCAGTACAAACATAGGCCAAGTATTTTATTTCGCATAATAAAAAACGGGCGCGAGGCCCGTTTTTTTGTACCGCAAAACCAATTACTTACTGTAGTTGGCGTTTACGAATTCCCAGTTTACCAACGCCCAGAAAGCGTTCAGGTAAGTTGGGCGAGCATTGCGGTAATCAATGTAGTAAGCATGTTCCCACAAATCCACAGTCAGGATTGGCGTAACAGAAGCATCGGTCAAAGGAGTAGCTGCGTTGCTGGTGTTAACGATGGCAACAGATCCATCCGCCTTTTTCACCAACCAGGTCCAGCTTGAACCGAAGTTGTTGATGGCAGAGTTGGTGAAATCTTCTTTGAATTTGTCGAATGAACCGAAGGCTTTGTTGATTGCTTCAGCCACTGCACCAGTTGCTGCGCCGCCGCCGTTAGGGCTCAGGCAGTGCCAGTAGAAAGTGTGATTCCAGATTTGTGCAGCATTGTTGAACACGCCACCAGAAGAAGTTTTGATCACTTCTTCCAGAGTTTTGCCTTCAAACTCAGTGCCAGGAACCAAACCATTCAGTTTGTCTACGTAGGTTTTGTGGTGCTTGCCGTGGTGGAATTCCAGGGTCTCAGCAGAAATGTGGGGAGCCAATGCATCTTTTGCGTAAGGCAGTGCAGGTAATTCAAAAGCCATGATGTTTCTCCTAGGTCACGGTTGTTTAGGTTCTATCTCTGTTTAAAATCCGGTAGCGAATGATAACAACTAAACAAATTTACGCTTATTAAAAATTCGCTATCGCAAAAATTGGGGGCAATCTATTACTAAAAGCAATCAACAATCGCCAAAAATAATTGCGGCCCACTAGGGGCCGCAACTATAACGCAAAACTACTGTTTAACAGCGGTGGCACCATCGAGGTGCTCACGCGCTGACCAAACTGAAGAAATATTTGCGACCATTTTACAATTCACCGGGACGGATGACTTACATCATGCCGCCCATACCACCCATACCACCCATATCGTGGCCATGGCCACCAGCTGGCTTGTCTTCTGGCAGATCGGCAACCATAGCTTCGGTAGTGATCATCAAACCAGCGATGGAACCTGCTGCCTGCAATGCAGAGCGGGTTACTTTGGCTGGATCGAGGATACCCATTTCCAACATATCACCGAATACGCCAGTAGCAGC
>NZ_JBRFPI010000543.1:600-2085 GCF_053579595.1 Cellvibrio sp. | reverse complement strand
CCAGTATCACCAGTATCCGCAACGCGCGCGTGCATTTGGCAATTCCGAAAAAAACCGTATTTGTACGCGATGCAACTAATCCAACGGCATCGGTATTTGTCGAGGTGTTTGCTGGCAGGAGTGTTGAGCCTGCGCAAGTAAAAGCGATTATGAATTTGGTGGCATCCTCAGTGCCTGGAATGAAAATGGCCGATGTGACCGTTGTGGATCAACATGGCAATTTAATTTCTACCGGCGAAGACAGCGCCGATTTATTGATGGCAGCAAAGCAGCACCAATATTCCCAAGAAGTAGAAAGCAGCGTGATTAAGCGCATAAACGGTATTTTGGAACCGGTGGTTGGCGGTGGTAAATTCCGTGCAGAAGTGAGCGCTGATATCGATTTTACGGCGGTGGAGCAAGCAGCTGAAACCTTTAACCCGGATTTACCGGCAATTCGCTCCGAGCAAACCCTCAATGAAACCCGCCGCGCGGGTGATGTTGCTGCCGGCATTCCTGGCGCCTTGACCAATCAACCACCAGGCACTGCGGAAGCGCCTGAACAAATTGATCCTGCTACTGGCCAGCCAGTTGCTGCTGCGCAACCGACCAATAACCGCGAACAGGCAACCCGTAATTACGAGTTGGATCGCACCGTGAGTTACACCAAGCATCAACAGGGAACCCTTAAGCGCCTGACAGTTGCGGTGGTTGTTGATGATAAGGTTGTTAAAAATGCAGACGGTACCGAAACCATGGTGCCCTGGACAGAAAACGAATTGGAACGCTTGTCTATACTGGTACGTGACGCAGTGGGTTTCAGTGCTGTGCGTGGCGATAGCGTCAATGTTTTGAACTCGGCGTTTGCCAATCGGGTGGAAGATCCCAATGTGATGGTAGATGTGCCTTGGTGGGAGCAATGGATTATTCCCAATATTAAATATATCGCCAGTGTGCTGGTTATTTTGCTGATCATATTTGGCTTGCTCCGCCCCATGTTTAAAAGTTTATCCAAACAAGGTGGCGCGCTGGCAGAACAAGAAGAGGCCCGTCAATTGGCCGCTCTTGAAGCAGCTGGCGCTGGCGGGTTAGATGGCATGTCGGATGAAACCGTCACACTGACCGGCGGCTCGGCACTGTTATTGCCGAGCCCCGAAGAAGGCTACGAAGCACAACTGAACGCCATTAAAGGTTTGATTGCCGATGACCCGGGCCGTGTGGCTCAGGTAGTGAAACAGTGGATAAATCGCGATGACTGAAGCTAACGATAAAGCGGTCGATAAAGCCAAACTTAAACTGCGCTACGTTGATCAAGCGGCAATTTTGTTGATGTCGCTGGGTGAATCGGACGCAGCAGAAATACTCAAGCACATGGGCCCAAAAGAAGTGCAGCGCATTGGTGCTGCAATGACCCAATTGCAAAATGTGCAGCAATCAGAAGTACATGCTGTGCTCGGTAATTTTTTAGATGAAGTGCGCACGCTCACAGGCCTTGGTGTGGGTGCT
>NZ_JBRFPI010000543.1:0-590 GCF_053579595.1 Cellvibrio sp. | reverse complement strand
GTGGGTGCTGATAATTACATCCGCAAAATGCTGGTCACTGCGTTAGGTGAAGATAAAGCGAATAGTTTGATTGACCGTATTTTGATTGGTGGAAATACCACAGGTCTGGATACGCTCAAATGGATGGAGGCGCGTTCCGTTGCCGATATTATTCGCAACGAACACCCGCAGATTCAGGCGATTGTGATCGCTTATCTGGATTCAGATCAATCCGCTGAAATCTTGGGATATTTTCCTGAGAAAGTTCGCCTCGATATTATGATGCGCGTCGCCTCGCTGGACACCGTACAGCCGAGCGCCTTGCAAGAATTGAACGATATTCTGGAAAAACAATTCTCGGGCAATGCGGCATCGCAAACCAAAGCCATGGGTGGTTACAAAGTGGCGGCGGAAATTATGAACAATCTGGATGGTTCTATTGAAGCCGAATTGATGGAAGGCATCAAAGAAATCGACGAGGATATGGGCAACCAAATCCAGGATCTGATGTTCGTATTCGAAAACCTCAAAGAGGTGGACGACCGCGGCATTCAAGCGCTGCTGCGCGAAGTATCTTCCGATGTATTGGTGGTTGCACTCAAAGGTGCAGA
>NZ_JBRFPI010000542.1:0-2088 GCF_053579595.1 Cellvibrio sp. | reverse complement strand
TTTCGCGGAGCCGGAGCAGGCCTTCGGCGCCGTCTTTACCCATGCCGGTAAGTAATACTCCCAACACATTTTTACCACCAGCCAAAGCCACTGATTCCATCATCACATCCACCGCAGGTCGGTGACGATGAACAGGTTCGGCATCAGAAAGCTTCACGATATAATCCGCTCCCGAGCGCACCACCACCAAATGATGGCCACCGGGCGCTAAAAAAGCGTGCCCAGGTAAAATACGCTCGCCACCTTTTGCCTCAACCACATGCAAGCGCGTCACTTTATTTAAACGTTCAGCATAGGTGCGGGTAAAACCAGCGGGCATGTGCTGGGTCATCACAATGCCCGGTACAGCAGCAGGTAATTGCATCAATAAATCTTTAATCGCCTCTGTGCCACCTGTTGAGGCACCAATTGCAATTATTTTTTCAGTGCTTTGCAAGCGCCCGGATGTCACAGTTTTTTGGTTTGGAGATATATCCGGTTGGCTTTTCTTTACACTGGCTTTTACCCGCACCGCTGCTGCTGCACGAATTTTTTCTACAATCAACTCGGCGTATTCGCGAATACCACTAGTGACACCCAATTTCGGCTTGGGAATAAAATCAACCGCGCCTAACTCCAATGCATGGAGGGTTGCCTCTGCACCGGCTTCAGTCAGGGTTGAAATCATTACCACAGGTGTGGGACGGGCCTTCATGAGCTTCTCCAAAAATGCCAAGCCATCCATGCGCGGCATTTCAATATCCAATGTGATGACATCGGGGGCGAATTGATTCACCATGTCGCGTGCGACATAGGCATCGGGGGCAGCGCCAACCAATACCATATCGGGTGTATCGTTAATAATTTCAGCTAATAAGCTGCGCACCAAAGCCGAATCGTCTACCACCAATACTTTGATATTCATTTGAGTCTCCTACATCCCGCGTTTCTTATAGTGGCATTCTTAGCACCTAAACATTCAATTAATCAAATAACTCCACATCACCACTTTTGGGCGTGAATTTTACTTTCATGCGGTATTCGCTTTCACGATCAACAATAGTCGTGTTGTGTAAGGATTTGATTTTTTTAACAAGAACATTGCCGGTATCTGGAAAGAAATACACCTTGCGGGGATAATCACCTAACAAATCTTTTGCTAACACAGGGATTTCTTCCGTCTGCAAATATTCCATTACAAACTCGACGTTGCGCTGCCCGACATTGTTTACTTTCAACCCGCGAAGCACACTACCGCCGCCAAATACTTTAGCCTCCATCCGGTTTCGCCGCGCCCCCATTTTTAATAAATGGTTAATGAGCAATTCCATCGCATAGACACCGTAACGAGCCGACTCGGTCAACAAGCCCGTATCACTGGAATTATCATTTGGCAATAAAAAATGGTTCATTCCACCAATACCATTTACTCTGTCGCGCAGACATACCGCGACGCAGGATCCAAGAACGGTCACAATCATTTTATCGCCATTAGTAACAAAGTATTCGCCGGGCAATATTTTAACGGCATGACGTTCGAAGTGACGGTCATAATAATTTGTCGGCGCCAGATTCACGTTATCGTCAAAATTCATGTGCGCTCGCCTGAAGAAACTTTATCAACTCGCTGATAAGTTGTCTTGCCAATCAACCTCACAAGATGTGTTGCATTGGAGAAGCTTTCAGAGTGACCCGCAATATAAATTCCATCAGGCTTCAACAAACGTACCATGCGCTCTAACAATTTTATTTGCGTTGGCTTATCAAAATAAATCATGACATTACGACAAAAAATAACATCGAACCCCGGTTTTAACTGCCAATCCTGTTCCAATAGATTAATCTGTTTAAAACTCACCAACTGGCGAAGCTTATCGATTACCTTTGCTTTGCCTGAGTTTTTCCCTTTGCCGCGTAAAAAAAAGTTCTTTTTTTGTTCCAGCGTAAGTGCATCCAGCCGATCAATGGAATACACACCCTGCTCAGCAAATTGGAGCACGGCACTATCAATATCCGATGCGATAATCTCCACCGGTGGCATATAGCTACCAAAGGCCTCAATCAATGTCATTGCGATGGAATACGGCTCTTCGCCAGTACTGGAAGCAG
>NZ_JBRFPI010000541.1:0-2101 GCF_053579595.1 Cellvibrio sp. | reverse complement strand
GCTTAGAAAACAATACCGATGAAGCGATCAAGAATCACCTCGAACGAAAATAGCGTGAACAGCAGCGGCGTGAACGGAATGAGCGTTGCCATGACGAGCTGCATAATTGTATCTCGACTAAAGGGAAGCGGGCGGATCTCTTTGATCACCGCATATGCGTTACCCAGATCCGCAAGGGACTGGATATCAGCGGAGCCCAATAGGGTTTCTCCATCCCTGTCCACGGTATGCAACCAGCGACGCTCAAAACCGCTCGTATATTCGGCAGCAAGAGCACCATATTCACGTAATCCTGTACGTTTGGCTCGCATGATTTTGACTGCAAAAACAGTTAATGGTGCCAAAACCAGGACGAGTCCGACCGCAACCAGCAAGGCGATTTCCGGCTTGTAATCAGTAAGTACCGCGCCATCATGCAAAATTCGATTGGATATATAACCTGCAAACTGGACGCCAAATACGGTAAGCAAAGGGGAATAGGCATAGGCTGACGCCCCCAGAAAACCGAGCCCCGCGTTGCGATCAGGGTGAGTTGGGATGAGCGCAAGAGGAAGGCGTGACAACTGCCATAACAAGCGACTCCAGATAAAGATGCGATAAAACCAGCGCAGTATCAGGAACTGGGTAATGGGAATGCTGATCCAGAAAAACCAGATACCGGCAAAGGAGAAACTTTCCTGGCCATTACGCAGTGAGCTATACCAAGCCGACGCATCCAGCACGAAGGTGTGGGTGCGAACGAAATAGCCGCTGGAGAATACAAGCACCAGCAAGAGTAATTCGGCGATCACAGAGTTGCGCCAAACCATGGCATTGCTTATTGCGCGATGAAAGCTTGCCAACGCATGATCGGGGATCAGTCTCCGCTCTAAAAACTGCGCCAGAATACCGCGGATCCGCTGATGTACAATCAGCTCAGCAAAAATCAACAGCGGGACACAGACAAGAAATCGGCTTTGAGATTCAATATCCAGCAGAAAAGGAACCGCAACACCGCTTCCAAACAAGGTACCTTCCCAGGCACTCAGCGCGAATAGAGGTAACCAGCAGATACCGCTTAGCACCAAAATGCGTAATTGAAGATGGGAAGTAACATCGCCAAGATGGGCGCGATTTAACAACTGATACAGCGGGCCGCCCAGCACCAGAGAGAAGGTCTCCAGCTCGGGTCGGGAGGAAGCAAGATCTTCAGCCGGTTGATGCGAAGACATAATGGCTTACCTTATTGGCTGTGGTTGACGAGACCAGACGCTTCTCTGCGTAACCCTCTGACAATGCAGAGATATCCTCTCAGGGGCAGTCAGCCCCCTGGCACCTCTAGATATAGCGTGCCGCCGAGGCACTTGGCAACAGATAACTATCTTTTCCAGCTTTTATTCTGGACACTATTTTTGACACATTTATTAGAGGCTGCTTCCGACTCTAATGTGCTGGTGAGTACTACTGAAAACATGCAGGCACTTTATAATTTACACTTACATAATTAATTTAAGAAAAATAAATGTCACGCCCCCTCAAACCTAATAATGCTTAGTAAGTGTAGCTATCATTTAATTAGCACCCAAATATAAGCTTCATTAACTGCCAAGTATTTTAATACATGGTGATTTTTAATTTAATCAGTCATTGGTTATAATTGAAATTTATTCGCAGGCATAAATAGATTGATGGTAATAATAGTGAATACCTCTGACACATCCATTTACAGCACCTCAACCTTTACCTTGATAATCCCATCGCGAATATTGCCGATGGCGCTAAAGGCCGATTTGGAGAGATCGATAATACGCCCATTTTTAAAGGCGCCGCGGTCATTGACCTTGACCACCACGCTCTTGCCATTGGCGAGGTTGGTGACGCGTACCATAGAGCCAAAGGGCAATTCCATATGAGCAGCGCTGTTGAGGCTATGGCGATAGATCTCGCCGCTGGCAGTTTTTTTGCCGTGATAGCGGTCGGCATAATAGCTGGCATAACCGGTCTCGCTATAGCCGCGCCAGCTGCCGCCGTGGCTCTCGTCATAACGGCTGCTACAGGCCGCCAGCAGCAGGCAAAGAGATAACAGCAGCCCTTTCTGGATATGTTGCACCTTTCCCCTCTC
>NZ_JBRFPI010000540.1:0-2131 GCF_053579595.1 Cellvibrio sp. | reverse complement strand
GAGCTCGCGCAATTTCTCGGCTATAGCGCAAGCACTTTCAATATCCGTATCGCGGCAGACCAATACAAACTCCTCACCGCCCCAACGAGCGAATAAATCCTGGGTGCGTGTATGTTGTTGCACAATATTGGATAAATGGCTTAATACCAAGTCGCCGGTATCGTGCCCATAGCGGTCGTTAACTTTTTTGAAGTGATCTATATCGATCATCACCAGCGAGAGTGGTTTGCGGTATTTATGCCATTCCTGCAATCCCAGGCTAATCGCTTCTTCAATGCCGAGGCGATTAAAAGCGCCGGTGAGAGGATCGGTTTTGGCTTTTATTTCCAGCGCTTTACTGCGCATGTCGAGCACTTCATTAATTTCCAACAATTCCGATTCACGTTTGCGCTGGATAACCACTTCATCTTTTAATTTGATAATACGATAGGCTAAAAAGGATAAAATAATCCCTAGCCAAAACATCATAATCGCGAGATACCAATCAGCAGTGGTCAATGCCTGCCCAATAAATTCCACTTTATGTAAATGGAACTGATGTTTTCCCAGTGGTCGCCCCGAGCCGGTTTGCACTTCAAAAATGGTGACGTTATCGAATTGTGGATGGCTCAGTTGCGGCGGTATTTTATTTTCCAGTACCCACCAGTTGGCAACAAAAAAATCCTTGAGGGAAAATTCTGCAACCCCATTGAGCAGGCCAACGTTGAATTCAATTTGATTGTATTTGGTGCTCTGCAGAATTTCTTTTTTGCTGTAGAGCGGGTCAAAATTGCGCAGCGAAATACGCACGGTTTGGCTGGGGCCATTGTAATCCAGCCAGAGGCGGATTTTGTTGTAGTGGCGCAGGTCAACGCCATTGGTGCGCTCTTTATCAAACAGGATTTCAAATCCGCAATGTGGGTAAGAGTAGCTCTCGCGCAGTATGCAATGCCACTGCATATTTTTTTCATCTTCCAGGTGAATGCTGGAGTTGCCGCCGTTTTCCCTATCGTCGTACACATTGAGTGCCATACCGCTGGTGTTATCGATAACCAAGCGCTCTTCGAGTATTTGCTCCTCGCCGGTGATAGCAAAAATAGTAACTATGACCAGCAGGCCAAGGATGATCTCAAAATACAAACGGTGTGGGGGAGAGTGTTGCATACAGTCTTGGCTCCAGCGGCGGATGCATTGGGGCATCCATCAACTATTCTTATTTTCGCTGTGTTTGGAAATGCGATTTTTTGGGTGTAGTGTCGATCAAACCCGCCTTGGAGAGATCGCCTGAATGCTATCTGTATCAGATAAGTATCCAAGCTGACTATAAGTCGATAATAGAAGTTAATCGTTTGCACGGCAATAGCGCAACGCATCGCAATGGGTAAAGTTATGAAACGGTGTGCAAGCGCACTTAAAGAGCAGCCGCCGGTGAACTGGCGGCTGACAATGTTGTTATAGGTATTGACCGAATACCTGAATTTCAGGTTTGTTGCCGGGTACGACGCTTGGAGTTAATGTGTCGGGTTTTTAATTACCCAAATACTGACATTAAAAGTCCAGATCGGAAATATCATCGTAACCCAGCTGATCTTTAATACGGCGACGCTCCAAACGGTCTTCGATTTTGCGGCGCATTTCCAAAGTGTGCTGGCTGGCTTCTTTGCCAGTAAGCTTTGGTGTTGCCTCTTCATCATCGGTTTCGATGGTAACATCACTCATCAGATCGGCATCTGGTGACTCTACATCAACTGACATAAGACTACTCCAACATTGACAGAGAGGGGGTGGTGGCGTCGGCTTCCCGATAGGGAAAATTTGACCCGCGCTATTTACCATAGCCTATTAAAAAACAAAAGAAAAATCGCGCGACGGCAATAAATTTTTTCTTTGTACCTTGGCCCTGAACTGGGGTACAAAGCGCGCCTGTTATATTGGTCGCGCACATGCTTGTATCCAAACCGGCCATCCCCATGTTCTTAACCGTCCAGAAAACCGAGGACTCCTGGCGTGACCAAAAAACAACCTGAAGTAATTGGCTGGCGCGAGTGGGTAGGGCTCCCCGAGTTGGGTATTCCCTCCATCAAGGCCAAGGTCGACACTGGCCCGCCAACCAGCCCATTACATGCTTACTACCTTACGCCTTTTGATAAAA
>NZ_JBRFPI010000539.1:0-2146 GCF_053579595.1 Cellvibrio sp. | reverse complement strand
ATTATTCAGCGCCCAAATCGATGGATGAAAAGCCCAAAAGTCTGGATGAGGTTGATCCGGAATTGTTGCGCACCTATGAAAAGTTGGGTATTCCCTTGCATGAACAAGCAGCACTTGCCGGTGTGGCAATGGATGTGGTGTTTGACTCCGTATCGGTAGTAACGACTTTCCGTGAAAAATTATTTGAAGTGGGTGTTATTTTTTGTTCGATCAGCGAAGCGGTGCATAAGTATCCGGAGCTGGTGAAAAAATATATCGGCTCAGTAGTTCCGCAAAAAGACAACTATTACGCTGCATTGAATTCCGCAGTATTTTCCGATGGCTCCTTTGTGTATATCCCCAAAGGTGTGCGCTGCCCAATGGAGTTGTCTACTTACTTCCGTATCAACGAACAGAATACCGGTCAATTTGAGCGCACCTTGATTATCGCCGATGAAGGTTCGCACGTGAGTTATCTTGAAGGTTGCACCGCACCTATGCGCGATGAAAATCAGTTGCATGCTGCTGTGGTTGAATTGATAGCGCTCGACAATGCAGAAATCAAATATTCCACCGTGCAAAACTGGTACCCCGGTAACGAGGAAGGCAAGGGGGGTATTTACAACTTTGTGACCAAGCGCGGTGTGTGCCACACCAATGCCAAAATTTCCTGGACACAGGTTGAAACTGGTTCTGCAGTGACTTGGAAATATCCAAGTTGTATTTTGCGTGGTGATAATAGTGTCGGTGAGTTTTATTCCGTTGCGCTGACCAATAATTATCAGCAGGCCGATACTGGCACCAAGATGATCCATATCGGCAAAAATACCCGCTCAACCATTATCTCCAAAGGTATTTCGGCGGGAAAAAGTTCCAATGCCTATCGCGGTTTGGTGCGTATCAATCCCGGCGCCGAAGGTGCGCGTAATTACACCCAGTGTGATTCGCTGTTGATCGGTGATAAATGCGGTGCGCACACATTCCCGTATATCGAAAGTAAAAATCCGAGTGCTGTGATTGAGCACGAGGCTACCACATCAAAAGTGAGTGAAGACCAAATGTTTCTTTGTCAGCAGCGTGGCTTGGATGCAGAAAAAGCTGTTTCCATGATTGTGAATGGCTTTTGTCGCGAAGTATTTAAAGAATTGCCAATGGAATTTGCCGTTGAAGCCGGCAAGTTGTTGGAAGTAAGCCTCGAAGGCTCCGTAGGCTAATCGTTCAGAGTGATTTTGTAGGTTGGGCTAGCCGCGAGTTTAGCGAGCGACATAGCCCAACAAGAAAGATTAAAAATTTAAATTTACCGTGTTAGAAAATTATCGGACTAAAAAATTTATGTTACGCATTACTGATTTGTTTGCCCGTGTTGAAGAGAAAGACATCCTTAAAGGTTTAAATCTGACCGTCAAACCCGGTGAAGTTCACGCCATTATGGGGCCAAATGGTGCGGGCAAAAGTACATTGGGTAATGTGTTATCTGGCCGTGATGGTTATGAAGTAACTGGCGGTAGTGTTGAGTTTAATGGCAAGGATTTGTTTGAGTTGGAAATTGAAGAGCGTGCGCGCGAAGGTTTGTTCCTTGCATTCCAATATCCGGTAGAAATTCCGGGCGTAAGCAATATGGAATTTTTAAAAGCTTCTGTTGATGCTAAACGTAAGCATCATGGTCAACCAGAGTTGTCTGCAGTTGAGTTTATGAAGCTCGCGCGTGAAACTAGTAAGCGCGTCAACCTCGAACAAGCTTTTTTAAAGCGTGGTGTTAACGAAGGTTTCTCGGGCGGCGAAAAGAAACGTAACGAAATTATGCAAATGATGCTTCTGGAGCCGAGCCTGTGCATTCTTGATGAAACTGACTCAGGTTTGGATATTGATGCATTACAAGTGGTTGCCAACGGTGTGAATGCAATGCGTTCACCAGAGCGCAGTTTTATTGTGGTCACTCACTACCAGCGTTTACTGGATTACATAGTGCCGGATTATGTGCATGTATTAGCCAATGGCCGCATTGTTAAAACCGGCGGTAAAGAGTTGGCACTGGAGCTGGAAGAAAAAGGCTACGCCTGGCTTGAAAACGAGGCTGTCTAAGCATGAGTGATTTTCAACATCAAGCCATACGGCTCACAGCACATCAGCAACCATTGACTTGGTTGGAAGCGTTGCGCAACAAAGC
>NZ_JBRFPI010000538.1:0-2152 GCF_053579595.1 Cellvibrio sp. | reverse complement strand
CCCGAAAAATATTATCCGAGCAACATTTTGCGTTTATCACCTGGGACAAAAGTGGAAAATTTACCGTAGCTGCATCCGGCACTTATACTTTTAAAGGTGAAAACTATTCTGAGACGATTGATGTCACTTCTGAGGCCCGTCTTATGGGAAAAACCTATCACTTTAATGGCGTAATTAAAAAAGATCTGTGGATTCACAAAGGTATGGAAGACGGGATATTGATTGAAGAACATTGGCGCCGCGTGCATTAAGTAAACTGGTCACTTGCCGATTCAGTATCGGCAAGTGACTATCTTTAGACAGCAACAACCTTTAATCACCTAAATAAAAATCGCTGCGCGCAACCTCTTTACCATTTACCTGAATTGCCAGCTGATGCGTGCCCGCATAATAGCGGCGAGTAGTAATTGGTTTAAACGAGTGGTTTTTAGTAATTGCTATAGATTCATTGGCAGCAAGCAGAATATTTTTTAATTTAAAGACCTTGGGCGCCAGCTTGCCGTTGGCTTTCATAAAATAAACAACATAATCTACTACCAAATTCTGCGCTTTCTTCCCACCAGTAACAGTACAAGAAAATCCAATTGAATCCCCTACTGCGATACGCTTTTTACTCAGCGTTATATCGCTCACAGTCACACTCGGTTTAGCTGCATAACCCAACAGTGGAAATACGCGCACATCACCCGCCTTAACCAAACTGCGCAGCGCGTGTTTTACAATCCAATCTGTATGTTCATTCGAATCAGTCAACCAGCGGTCGCACAGGTTAATCATCCACGCAGGATTATCTTTACTAATATCGTTGAGGTTATTCGCCACTGAACGGCGCACGTATAAACTCTCGTCTGTTTTTAGTTTTTCCAAAAGTCCAACCAGTGGCTCTGGATTTTTAATAAATTGCGGCAAGCGTATTCCCCAGGGCAAACGCGGCCGGGAACCTTCGGACGCAAGACGGCGCACATGCTCAGAGGGATGTTCGCACCACTCCAACAATTTTGCATAGGTGATATCAGTATGCTGCTGGATAAAAGGGCGGATCGCAAATTCGGCACTGAACATCGGTGTTAACTTTTCCAGTGTTTGTAGCGCCTCTTTCGGGTGTTGTAAACCGTGTGTAGCAACATAATCAATCAATGGCCAGGCCGCAAAACCAGCTTTATTATCGGCCGCACTTCCTCTATCCCATACGTCCGGTAAATCCTGTAAATACTCACTGAGTTTTTTAAACGGCAAATCGTAGTGACGATGCAACACCGCAATCAAGTGATGCACCCGCGCTTTTAATTCAAGCGCATCAAGACCGCACTCTGCATCTTTTTGAAATGCCTTGGCATTGAATCCCGGCACCACCAATGCAACAGATTTGGCGATGCGTTTAATTGCATGCACCCCCAACCCATCTTTCATTAATGGACTTTTATCGGCATCGCTCACTGGTTATGTCTCCGAGTCAAAATAACAAGTATAAAAAAAGCTGCTGCCAGGTTATGGCAGCAGCTTTTGCAAGCACATTTGCTCGTTAACTCAACGCCAACTGAATATTAAAACAAGTGCCGTATTGTTGGTCTGAGGTCACCGCCATTTGGCCACGGTGGTGGTCAGTGATGATGAAATAGGAATAGGACAGGCGCTGCTCTACCGGGCAGGTGGATTCATGATTGGTGATCGCGAAGAAAGGTTGGAAAATATCCAGCTGCTCGCTTGGGCTTAAACATTTTCCATTGTGTTCAATTTTAATCCAGAGCGAATCGTAAAATTCACCAATCTCGATATTGATCCAGGGCTTGTTATTGTCGTCCCAGGTTTTGGCATTGAGTGCGTAAAACGAATTGCGCATCAAGCGCACAAATACCTGTTCCAGCTCGGCAGGGAAGCAGGGAATTTGCGGCAGGGGCGATGCGTAGTTGCGGCGGATATTAATGTGTTTAAACGCGAGGCTATCGGCATCGGTAAACAGATCCGTTGCCAGCGCAATGCTGCGGTCCATAATTGGCGGCACATCGGCGAGCTGTTTGCTGTCGCGATGGCTGCCAGCAAGATCCAACAGGTTTTGCGCAATCGCAGTGGCCTGGTGCGCACTGAGGCGAACCGTCTCTACCTCCTGCAATAAAAACTCTTTTACTTCTCCCAAGTCTGCCGCTTCCAATTC
>NZ_JBRFPI010000537.1:0-2211 GCF_053579595.1 Cellvibrio sp. | reverse complement strand
ATTATTGGCCAAGTGCTGAGATTGTATCTGGTTTAGATGATGTGAAATCTAAACCATCAAATACCTCTGTTCAAATTGCTTATGGAAACGCTCGTTCAGGCGATGTTGATTTGGCCATGGCTGACTTTGATGGCGATGGGAATACTGATCTCGCAACGTACACTTCCTGGACCGTTTCCAGCGCGAATAAAACAACATATAAGTTGAATTGGTATTCGTTAAATGGAAGCACATTTACTTTACGTGGAAATCTTTATCAGGAAGAAAAAAATAATATCTACCAAGGTTCCGACGGTTACTACTACGACGCAAGTGCGTTAAAGCGATTAGAAACACCGGATATAAATGGTGATGGCCTGTCAGATGTCGCTTTAAAAATGAACTTTAAATGGCAATATGCAATTAGTAATGGTAACGGTCTTACTAACTATGTGTCGTTAGCTGATTTGACTAACAATAATCCCTCTTGGTTTTTTGATGTCAACCGGGATGGTCAAATAGATTTGGTTCGTGTTACTTATGACACAACATTAAAGCTCTATAGCTACTTTGTCAGCTATTGGAGTACTAAGCAAAATCAGTTCTCTGCTGCAGAATTGTTGCGTACAACACCTAATCAAGTGATGACCGTTGGCGACGCCAACGGTGATGGTTGGCTGGATTTTGTTGAATTTGATCAAGCGGCTAAAACCAATAATCAAAATTATATAAAAATATTTGGTTATACCAATTCAGACACAAATGTTGCCAATGGATATCCAGGCGTATTGAAACAAGATGCAATAGTTTCTGTTAAAACAGGGTTGCGTAATTCTGTGGCGATTGAGTATCAGTCACTTATTCGTCCAAATCGTGTTGAACAGAGCATTTGTAGTGGGAGTTATGCGGGTGCTCAGGGTACTGCTTGTCAGGATTATTATGGTATATCTCACTATCAATCATTGCGTTTTGATGTTCAGTTAAAGCCTGGCTCGCTAGATGCAGAAAGTGTTGATACTAAAAACTATTACCGCAAAACAAATGAACCTTTTACAGAATTTAATAATTCCCATGCAGGTACAGCAAGGGTAACTCAACATTTTGGAGTCATTCCAATCGTGACTCGGGTTAAATCTACGAGCACCAATGCTTCATTATTCCAACAGTTGGATACCGATAAGAAGTATTTTTATTCAGTATTGCGCAAGCAAGCAGGTGGTCGTGGTTTGCTGGGTTTTGAGAAAACCTCGGTAGAAGATTTGTTAGCGGGCACAAAAACAGAAACCAGCTGGCGCCAGGACTGGCCCTATACCGGTATAGTCGCCAAACTGGAAGAAAAGGATTTACAAGGTGCTACGCTGCGTGAAGCTGATAACCAACTCACACTCAAAGTATCCAGCGAATCAAGCGGTGCAAAAATTTTTACACCAATAACGCAAGGTCAGCTGGTAAAAACTTATGCTGCTCCGACGGTCGCCGGACAGACTGGGCGTTTGTTGAACACTCAATTAGTAGGGGCACAATCTTCATTATCCGCCACCTCATCGAGCGTTCGTTCTTCATCCAGTGCCAAATCCGCCACTACTTCAAGCAGTGTAATAGCAGCACCTGTTTCCGTGGAATTAACTGCACCCGGTGAAGGGGCCACGCTTAACTATGAGCTAGGCAATAGCGTTTCTCTATCTGCTGTGGTGAAAGCAGCCGATGGTTCTATTTGGAAAGACACCGATGGCTTACCGCCCAAAGTGGTCTTCTATAACTATTGGATGGACAGTGTAAAAGACCAATCACGTCTCTATGAGCCTTTGGCTACAGGCATGGCAGATGGTACCCCGGTAAACTGGACTCCTGATTCGCAAGGTATTTACGCCATTCGTGCAATGGCCTATTTGAATAATGGAACCATTCTTTATTCGAAGCTGGCGGGCGTATGGGTTAATCGTCCAGCAGGAACTCCAGCCGCGCGCTTAATGGCAACCAGTTATGGTAATTCCTATTCGACGGATTGGACCTTTAATTTCGCGGTAGAAGCCAGTGATGAAGATGGAATTGAAAATGTTAGTTTCTACGCGAATGACACATTCATCGGTAATGGTACTTCGATAAATGGTTCGACTGCGCCGCGCCTTGATTGGAAACCCAGTGTTTTAGGCCAATACAAGATTTATGCTTTGGTTAAAGATAAAACGGGCAAGGTCTCCAAGACAAAAACAATGCTCGCTAATTATGGTG
>NZ_JBRFPI010000536.1:0-2222 GCF_053579595.1 Cellvibrio sp. | reverse complement strand
TTGAGGTTGCAGAGCAGGTGCGTAATTTGGTGGATTGGATTGAGCAGAATGTGGGGCGGATAAATTTGGGTTAGCGCCCTTATGCGCTCACGATCTGCTGCTAGTATTCCCCTATTAATCCAATAACCGCGCCCCCTAATAACTGCGATAGAGTCCTGCGTTTATGTTGAATTTTTCCACAATCCCCGCCGAGTTACATGCCGCCGCCCAGCGTTACTGGGATCAATTTGAAGCTGCCCTTCAAAGTCAGAACCTTCCGCATCCGCGCGATTTGTTGCCATCATCGGTTACCGCTGACGAGTTTTTTCGCCAATTGACGCGCGCGTTTGTGGCGAGTGAATTTATTGCCAAGACATCAGCGCAGCGGCCGCAGTATTTAATCGAGCTGGTGCAATCCGGTGTGCTGTTTGAGGAGCAGACGGATGCGCATTTGGATGCATTCGCGGCAGCGGTTAATGCGTGCAATACCGATGCGGAGTTGGATAAATGCCTGCGGCAACAGCGGCAAATGGCGATGATCCGGATTATCTGGCGCGACTTGAACCGCGTTGCGGATATGCGCGAGGTGACGGCGGAGCTGTCGCGCTTTGCGGATAAATCCATTTTGCTCGCGGCGGAGTTTCACTATCGCGCGCTGGAAAAAATGTATGGCACGCCGATTGGGCGCGAATCGAATTTGGCGCAGCCGTTTATGGTGTTGGGCATGGGTAAATTGGGGGCGGGCGAATTGAATGTCTCCTCGGATATCGACCTGATTTTTACGTTTCCTGAAGGTGGCGAAACCAATCATGCAAGCCGTGCGATTAGCAATCAGGAATTTTTTATCAAGCTTGGGCAAAAGCTGATTAAAAGTTTGGATACAGTGACTGCTGACGGGTTTGTTTTTCGCGTGGATAAGCGTTTGCGCCCGCACGGCCAGAGCGGTGCTTTGGCGATGAGCTTTGTGGGCATGGAGGACTATTACCAGACTCAAGGGCGCGAGTGGGAGCGCTACGCGATGATTAAGGCGCGCACCGTGGCCATGGCGGGTGGCGAAGGTCAAATCGCTGCGCGCAAATTGCTGGGCAAAATGTTGCAGCCGTTTACCTATCGCCAATACATCGATTTCAGCGCAATTGAATCGCTGCGTGAAATGAAAGGGTTAATTGCGCGGCAAGTGCAGCGCAAAGGCATGAATCTCGATGTGAAATTGGGCGAGGGCGGCATCCGCGAAGTGGAATTTGTGGTGCAGGTGTTCCAATTAATTCGCGGCGGGCGCGATGCGCGTTTGCGCAAACGCAAAGTGCCAGTGCTGCTGCCATTTTTGGAGCAAGAAAATTATTTGCCTCCGGGTGCGGGTTCGGCATTGCTTGAGGCCTATATTTTCCTGCGCAATACCGAGCATGCAATCCAAGGCTATCAGGATAAGCAAACCCAATCCTTGCCGGTTGATCCTATCGGCCAATTGCGCCTTGCCTGGGCGATGGGTTTTGAAAATTGGGACAGTTTTTTTACGACGCTGAGTGGCTATCGCCAGCGCGTAAATACGGAGTTTAAATCGGTGATTGCAGCGCCCGATGAGGAAGATACGGTCGATCAAAAGGCCTTGGCGTTTTGGATGGGGTTGTGGGAGGGCAGCCTGCAGGGTGAGGATGCGGTTCATGCATTGACCGCGCGCAATATCGAGGGGCCGGAAGCGCTGCTGAAAAATCTCGCCGATTTGCGCGAAGGGCGCGCGGTATTATCGATGCAGGCCAGCAGCCGCACACGGCTTGATGCGTTTGTCCCGCGTTTATTGCAAGTGATTGTGCATGAGGCTTTTGGCCCCAAGTTGCCGATTACGATCGCCGAGACCTTTGCGCGCATCGTGCCGCTGATTGAAGCTGTCGCACGGCGCAGTGCCTATTTAGTGCTGTTGGTGGAGAACCCGACTGCCGTGCAGCAGTTGGTAAAACTCTGTGCGGCCAGCCCCTGGATCGCCGACCAGATTGCGCAATATCCGGTGCTGCTCGACGAGCTGCTAACGCCGGAAAGTTTATACACCCCGCCCGATAAAGAACTGCTGCGCGATGAATTGCGCCGCGATGTACTGCGTTTGAATTGGGATGATCTTGAAGGGCACATGGAGGCGCTGCGCTACTTCCGTTCGGCGCATGCACTGCGCGTATCGGCAAGTGAAGTGGCGGGTGTGTTGCCGCTGATGAAGGTGAGTGATTACCTCACCTGGATTGCCGAGGTAGTGC
>NZ_JBRFPI010000535.1:0-2224 GCF_053579595.1 Cellvibrio sp. | reverse complement strand
CTGGAAGGTAAAAAGACCCGTGATTTGACCGGCCCCATTACCTTTGGGGAAGTAGCCTATCAGTTACTCAACCAAACACTGGTTTATCTCAGTATCAGTGGCGGATCACGCTAACGACATGACGTAAAAAAGCTTGGTGTAAAAAAGAAGTGCGGATGCTTATCACATCCGCCTTTTTTATCACATCAACTTTTATTGACTAAATTATAGGAGCGATGACAACACTCTACCGCCCTGCCCCATAGGCTTGAATATATTTCTGTAACGCCTTTTCATTTTTCTTAATAAAGTCAATATCGCTTTTAGGTACTGCCAAGACCGCAGGATCCGCCTTTTCTTTGAGTTGTTTTTCCTGTTCTTCGGTCACCCTACCCAAATTGCCAAACAAAAAATAAGCGGCTATCGCATTGCCCAGCTTTGTGCTCAAACGCATATATTCTCCCACCGATTTCCAGCCATGCTTCTGTGTAATCTCGTTGGCACTCTCCAAAAGATTATTCTCCTTTAGCAAGGTATTAATCCTTTGGTCTTGTTCGAGAGATGGCAAGACTTCAAACGCTTTGAGCTCAGCGTCCGTAGCATTCATTGAATCAACAACCTGCACGATGGGTGCTATATCGCGATTGGTTTGCATCCAGCGCGCCACCGACTGTGCATTCAGACTCTTGTTATCAGGCAACAACTGCGCACTTGCAGATGCACAATAGATACACAACACCCAAGTGATGCAATTTAAAAATACTCTGCCCATTAGCATGTCCACACACTCAAGATAAACGCAGCGTAATTGCTGTCGTCAACGACCAGACCCAAAAGAAAAAGAACACCAGGAAGGGCGTTAATATGCCGAGCGATAAGCCCGCAACGCCTTTGCCCTCATAAAATGGATAAAATACAAATAGCTGAATCAATGTAGGAATTAAAGCGATCACAAAACTGCGCGCGAAAATGCTGCTGGCAAAAATGGGTAATAAAAATAAAAAGCCCCATAAACCACCCCACACAATTCGCGGATACATCCAGTGCGGCGATACAGATCCGGCCAATTGAACATTCAGGGATTGGGTAATCCCATAGCGGGAAAACAGCCACATCACTACACACATCACCAGCCCACCTAGGCAACCAGCAGCAAACACAACCAAGCTATTTTTCATAGATTTATCCCGACTAAAAATACTACTACCAAGTGTTGGCAGCCGACTTCATTAATACTGGCCGCCAGTTTATCACCGCGGCTTAACACTTGGTTACACGAATATTCATGATTGAGCTGCTACAATAACGGCCTAAAATTTAGCCAGCACCTCTTATTTCTCATCGGCGATTGCACTATGTTCCGTTTTTTTGAAAGCCTGATTAAACCTTTCCCTCCGCAAGCCCCAACAGAACCACCCAAAACTCTGTATGCATTTTGCCGTCATTACAGCCGGGGGGCAGAAGTATATTTATTAGGCATGGCCCTGTTTACCGGTCTGATCGCGATAATGGAAGTCTCCCTGTTTGGTTTTCTGGGTGACTTGGTAGACAGGCTCAACAAACATACACCAGACACCTTTTGGAGCGAGTCTTATACGCAGCTAATCTGGATGGGCTTTATTTTGCTCATTGCGCTCCCGGTATGCGTGCTACTGCATTCTCTCTTAATGCACCAAACACTCTTGGGCAACTTTCCGATGCGCATCCGCTGGATGGCGCACCGTTATCTTCTCGGCCAAAGTTATCAGTTTTATCAAAACGAATTCGCCGGCCGCGTCGCTACCAAAGTGATGCAAACCGCGCTGGCAGTACGCGAAACCATTATGAAGCTGCTCGATGTGCTCTTGTATGTGATTGTGTATTTCACCGGAATTCTGGTGCTCTCGGCATCACTCGATTGGCGTCTGGCAATGCCGCTGGTTGCCTGGTTTATTGCCTACTCGGCATTGCTGTATTATTTTTTGCCCCGCCTCGCCAAAGTATCTGCCGCACAGGCCCACGCACGCTCCGATATGACCGGCCGCTTGGTAGATACCTACACCAATATTTCTACTGTGAAACTATTTTCCCACTCGAACCGCGAAGCCGATTACGCAAAAAAAGGCATGGAATATTTTTTAACAACCGTTCACCCACAAATGCGTTTGGCAACCTTACTGGGTAGCGGTGTCTGGGCGATTAATGCGTTGCTGATATTTGCGATTGCCACCGTATCACTCTGGCTCTGGTCGAGCGCAGCAATCAC
>NZ_JBRFPI010000534.1:0-2270 GCF_053579595.1 Cellvibrio sp. | reverse complement strand
GTGCGCGCGTACACTTTGGCAGGTTCGCGAGCCAGTGGCTGGAGGCTGGCGCAACCAATTCCAACCTGTTCCCGGTGACGGTTAGCGGTTTCAACGCCAAGGTTGATGAATCCATGCGCATGGAAATGCAGGAGTATTTCAATCACATTGCGTTAGATGGAGCGGGACCATTTAGTAAATTATTGGCGAATAATTACGGCATAGTTAACGAAACCCTGGTGAATTTTTATGGCTTGGGTAGCGTTATCGTTAATCAGGACAAGTTCGTCAAAACCAATTTTCCCAGCCATATTCGCCAAGGGGGCTTGTTGACCAGCGGGGCTTTTGTTGCCAGCAAAAGCTCACTGACTGAACCGTCGTCACCGGCTTTTGCACTGGCAATCCGCAACCGCCTGCTGTGCCAGAATGCCTACAGCTACAACTTACAGGACACGCCAGAGTGGCGAGACAACCCGTTCCTGCAAGTGGGTTACGCCTATCAAAATCTGGATGCGGGCAGCCGCCGACGCACACACAACATGTATGACATCCCCATTAATTCCGCAGGCGTCTTTACCGGAATTACCAGCCCTACCGATGGAGCCAGTATTGCGTTTGCGAATGCCGAAGAACTTGCACAAAAAATCTCTACTCTGGATGCAGTTCGCTACTGCTTTGTCGAACACAATTTCCGCGCTGCGTTCGGCACGGGAACACAATATTTTGATCCAACCAAAGCAGGAGCAACAAGGTTATCAACTGCCGAACAATCTGATTATGCCTGTGAAAAAGATCGCCTGGACTACGCGCTAACCAGCAACGGAAATAACGTTCGCGCGCTGCTGAAACGTTTAGGCAGCTTGCACGCCGTGCGCTATCGCAAAGATCGCAGCCAATAATTTTCACACATTCATTTTGTGACTTAAGGAAGGATTGAATCATGAAAACCCAAGAAAAAAATATTCACAACAACCGTCGCCAGCTCTTAAAAATGATGGCTTCTGCACCACTTATCAATACCGGCCTGCTCACCGCAGGCGTTGGATTTGCTAATGCCGCTCGAGCGGCGACATCCGTTAAAAATGTTATTTTTGTTTTTATACCAGGTGGTGCCCCACGCGGTGCTGCGAGCGTCTCGCCCGATGCAGCATTCAATTTAAAACCCGCTTCAGCACCGCTCGAACCGGTAAAAAATGAGTGCGTGTTTTTCGGTGCGGATATGAACGGTCATGGCCACGGCCTTGCTCAAACAGCACTGGGCGGTTTAACCAGAGCGCCAAAAACGATCGACCTGGCATTAGGGGATGTACTCGGTGGCAGCACCCCCTTTAAATCCATTCAATTAGGCGTGCTATCGCGCGATACATCTGTGTCCGCCATCAACAGCTGGACACGAACACCGGTAATTACCGATCCAGCGCGCGCATTTGAAATCTTGCGCACCGGGTCGTCGCTTTACGGTACCGGGTTTGATCAGCAACAGAAACAACTCAGTATTAACTTGAAGGCAGTGCAACAGCTACAACAGCAGTTAAGTAATTTTGCAAGCACGCGCTTGCAGGCAAATCAGGATGCAATAGCAGAATTGCAGGCAGAACTTTCGCCCGGAGGTTTTGGGCCTGACTGCGACTTGCAACAGCAAAGTTGGCCAACAGGAAGTATAAATCCTAACGACGGTCAGCAATTCACCCGCCTGTGGGAGTTACAAACAAACAACGCTGTTACGGCGATAAAATGTGGATTGACGCACGTAGTTACTATGTTGATGGGTAATGATGAGGAAGACTTTGTTGCTACCGGCTTTAATTATTCTTACGCGCAGGCGGCAAATGGCTTTCCGGGTTCAGCTGAATACACGGCTTATCGCGCCTATTTAAGCCAAAGACTCACCCATTTAATCCAACAACTACAAACCAACACGGATATCAACGGAGCCCCCTTATTAGACTCCACATTGGTAGTACAAGTGACCAATATGGCCGACACCAGTGATAACACCGGCATCAACGCGCCGTTTATGTTCGCCGGTGGTGGCAGTTCTATTCGTAAGGGGCAAGTCCTGAGAGCAGCTGAACATACGCAAATTATGGACACGGTTGCGCTCGCTGTAGGGGCTTATGGAATTATTGCGCCCTATAGCTCCCAAGGTCCAATCCCCGGGGTTGTGGTCTGATTGACAGTGGGATGATAAAAAACGGAACCTGATGGGTTCCGTTTTTTTTCCAAACAAACGATTTTAAACAAATAGAGAGATACACAATATTAATTTATCCCTTTAGCTCCACTCGCCA
>NZ_JBRFPI010000533.1:0-2279 GCF_053579595.1 Cellvibrio sp. | reverse complement strand
ACGGCGGGAATCAGCGACAGCACCGCCATTACCACTCCCCAGAGCAGCGCACCGGGAATACCCAGCGCCCAAAAAATTAGGCCGCCCAGCGTTCCCTGGATTGCTGCGATCACCAGATTGCCCTTAATGGTGGCGCGAGTGACCTCGCCAAACTTGGCAAACAACATACGCTCGCGTGCATCGCCCAAGGGGAGGGCACGGATCAACAGCTCCAGCAAATAATTGCCATCGCGCAACAGGAAAAACGTCAGATACAACATCAGGCAGATATTAAGCAGCAGCTTAAACGTGTTTTGGCCGATATTCAGGGCGTTTTGTGCCAACCACTTGCCCGCGCTCATGCTCACATTTAGCGCGCCTTCTTTGACTTTGGCAAAGTCGATGCCGACGCGATCCAGCGCCTGCTGCACCGCCGGAAACGCAGTGCGCACCTGTTCGATATATTGTGTGGGGTCTACTTCACCTGATTCCAGTTTTTTGTAGTAAGCAGCCCCTTCTGCCACCACCGAACTGACCAGCATAGTGACTGGTAATACAACTATCAAAATACAGGCCGTTAACGTCAGCAGCGCGCTGGTATTGGTGCGCCCTTTGAATCGCCTAAGCAGGCGCGCTTGCATCGGGTAAAAAATTACCGTGATCGCACAGGCCCAAAAAATCGTCCCGAAAAAGGGTTTTAAAATCATCAAAAAACCGACCGAGACGATGAATAAAAACAGTAAAAATGTACGGGTTTCCAATTTTTGCATGGAAGTAATCCTTAACGAAGCGAGGTAATGGTATCGCGCCGACTATACGGGAGCGGGGGTTGAGTGTCATCCCTCGGCGTGTAATGCACTGTATTCGGCAGGATGACGGGTTTTCTTCTATCCTTCGTAAATGTGGATTTGGTTGGTAAACCTGTTTATGCCTATGCCGTTGTTTGATCATTGGTCGTCGCTATTGCGCACCAGACTACCGCTCTGGTGTTTAGCGCTGACCGCTATGCAGCTATGGGCGGCTCACGTCAGCGCGGAGCAAATCCGTATTCCGGTTAAGGTGCAGGCTACCGCATTTGAACAGCCGAGCGACTATTTCACGACCTTGTTGGTGATGGCACTTGAAGCCAGTAAAGCGGACAACGAAGAAATCGATATTATTTTTTCCCCGCGTGATTACTCGCAAGCGCGCTGGATCAATATGTTGCAGAACGACAAAAACAATTTTGTCATCTGGACCATGACCGATAAAGAGCGCGAGCAACAATTGCGCCCTATTCGTATCCCCTTATTTAAAGGTTTATTCAGTTATCGCGTATTGCTGATTCGCAAACAGGAACAGGCGCGTTTTGATCACGTGAAAGATGTAGGCGATTTGGCAAAACTGCTTGGCGGGCAGGGCACACACTGGCCGGATACCTTGATCCTGCAAGCCAATGGTTTGCGGTTAACTACCGCAGAGACAACGGAATCGCTCTACAGGATGATCAATGCCAAACGCTTTGATTATTTTCCGCGTGGCATTTCCGAGGCTTGGTTTGAATTGCTACAGCGTCAGGAAACCAATCTGGTCGTAGAAGAAAATCTGTTGCTCTACTATCCCACTGACATTTATTTTTTCGTCAATAAAAATAATGAAGCCTTGGCACAGCGTATAGAAAAAGGCATGGAGGCATTAATCGATAACGGCAAGTTCGACCAGTTTTTTTATAATCACCCGCGCGTAAGTTCGGGCTTGGAGCGATTAAAAAACCGGCGCATTGTCGAATTAAAAAATCCTTATTTGCCAGCGGAAACCCCGGTAAATAATCCACGCTATTGGATTGATTTATCGGCGTTGGGTACGGATTAGTTATTCGCTGATGAGGAAGCTGGCAATTTGGTAGCGTGTGCTACGCCCGCCACCGGGCAATTTTTGTAAACAACCTTTATCTAGCAAATCACTCAAGTGACGTGTTGCGGTGGCTTTACTTACCTTGGCCACTTTTTGATATTGCGCCGCGCTAATACCACCTTCAAAGCCGCGTTCGCCACCATCCAATAAACGATTGAGAACTTTACGCTGCTCGGCAGAAAAATTTTCTGTATGAAATTGCTGCCAGAAACGACGTTTTTGTAACGTGCGATCAATAGCCGCGAGAGCCATGTGCAGCGTGGTATTGAGCGTAAGTAAAAACCATTCGAGCCACTCTGTGATATTCAAATCACCCGTCTGCGACTTTTCCAAAATACGGTAGTAGTCGCTAGGGCTTGCCAAAATTGCCGCTGACATTGCGTACAAACGGATGGATTGCTCATCTG
>NZ_JBRFPI010000532.1:0-2280 GCF_053579595.1 Cellvibrio sp. | reverse complement strand
ATTTATTAAAATTCGATGGGATTGTGGAGCACGGGAACAACCGCGAAACCTTTGGCGATCCACAGGGCTTCGGGCGTATGGAATACGCTTATTATTTGATGGCAAAAGCAGCAGGTATCGCGATGACACCCTGCGAATTATTAATGGATGGCGAACGCGCCCATTTTTTAACGCAGCGCTTTGATCGTATTGGCAACCATAAATTGCATTATCAATCGCTCTGTGCAATGGACCATGCCGATTTTAAAATGCCCGGCCATTACAGCTATGAACAATTATTTGCGGTCGCGCGGCAACTGCGTTTGACCCGTGCCGAAGCGGTGGAAATTTATCGCCGTATGGTGTTTAACATTATTGCGCGCAACCACGATGACCACAGCAAAAACTTCGGTTTTATCCTACCGGGCCCGCATGCGCCATGGCAGCTAGCGCCGGCATTTGATATCGCCTACAGTTACAAGCCTGGCTCACCCTGGGTGAACTCGCATCAATTAAGCGCAAATGGCAAACGCGATAATTTTGTCCGCGACGATTTGCTGGTCGTCGCAAAATTAATTAGCAATTTCACCAAAGAAGCAAAATTGATCATTCAACAAACTCTGGATGTCGTCAGCCAATGGCAAAGCTATGCGCGTACCGCTGCAGTACCCGCGAGCTTTACCCGCGAGATCCAACAAAATTTGCGTCTGGATTTATAACATTCAACATTGGTAATTGGCCTGAAGGAATAATAAATATGCATATCACCACCATCGTCTTTTTTGCATTGCTAGCGTTTTTTACCTGGCGCGGCTACCAGAAAGGTTTTATCGGCTCTATTACCCGCGTACTCGGTTGGATTGTCGCCTACCCGGCAGCGATTGTGTTTACCAAACCCACTGCAAAATTAATCATGCAACACACAGCGCTGGATGGCTTGCTGGTTTATTTTATCGCCGGCAGTGCTATTTTTTTGCTGGTGAGTTTTTTGGTGAGCCTGTTACTTAATTTGCTCGCCAAATTAATTCCTGAAACAGGTGCAACCCAGGTAGGTTCAAAAATCGGTGGTGCCAGCGTGGGAGTATTAATGGGAGCGCTCGTAGGATTACTCGTTGTCTACGCAATAAGTTTGGTGCTCGCCCCTAAAGTACAACCGATGCAATATGAGCAAACCGATGATATCACCGTTACGGACAGCACAGAGCCTCCCAATCGCGCACCGGCAACCGGCGTTCCGCATGTGCGCGACCTTGCAAAAAGTAATGACTCATTTATTGAAGCCAGTGCTAAAAAATTAATGGGGAATGCGGCCGCCACCGCAGTGGATTTGGCACTGGATGATAAAACCACCACTCAGATCACCAAGGCTTTTGTAGAAAACCCGCAAACTATGCTTACGCATGTACAACAAGTTGCCAATGACGGGCAGATGAAAAATTTAATGGCGGATGAAAAAATCCAATCCATCCTGACAACAGGTGATACCCACGCATTAATGCGCGACCCTGCATTTAAAGAGCTGATGAACAACCCCAGTGTGCAAGCGTTAATGTCGCAGTCCGATGTTAATAGCGAGGCGGGTTCGCAAGCAGCGGCAGAAAAAATGGTGCAGGCATGGAATCGCGTGCAAACGATAAAACATGACCCGCGCGTGATTGCAATTATTAGCGATCCTGAATTTCAGCAGCAATTGAACTCATCCAACAAATTACCCTTGATGATGAATCCCAAATTAAACCAACTGACAGAAATTATTTTTAACAGCGAGGCTGCACCCGCCAATGGCATGGGGAACTATCAAGTAAGAGATATTAACGAGGCAGCCACAAATACAGCATCAGCCACACAAAATGCTTCTGGCGAGGATGCAAAACCGGCTACTACAATTTACCGCTGGACGGATGAAAACGGGCAAGTCCACTATTCCGACAAACCCGTGAAGGATAAATAACAAAAAGACAACTAACTCAATAAACCGAAGGCTCGCCTTCCGGGCGAGTTTTAAAGCGCGGCTGTGCCCAAAAATATTGGCCGGGGCATTTTAAAATTTCCTGCTCCATAAATTCATTCACGCGGCGTGCATCAGCAATATCATCACCGGTTGGATAATTTTCAAAGGGGGGATGAATAGTGACTGCATAACCGCTGCCATCATCCAACCGGCGCTGGGTAAATGGAATTATTTTCGCGCGCCCCATGCGCGCAAACTGACCAGTCGCTGTCACCGTTGCTGTTTGCACACCAAAAAACGGGACAAATACCGACATTTTTTCACCTAGGTCTCGATCGGGGGCATACCAG
>NZ_JBRFPI010000531.1:0-2328 GCF_053579595.1 Cellvibrio sp. | reverse complement strand
GCATCTCGGTGACGAAGCCCCTCTCCATCATGCGACCGGCTTCGTCCAGTACCGCAAATTCCACTTTTGCCAGATTGATATTGCCCAGCTCGACGTGTTCCATCAGTCGGCCGGGCGTCGCCACCAGAATATCGGCACCAGCGCGCAGCTTGCTGGCCTGGCTGGTGAGTTTTACTCCACCATAAACAGTAACGATTTTAAACGGCGTGAACTGCGCAAATTGCTGCATCGCCTCCGCGATTTGCTGCACCAGTTCGCGCGTGGGTGCGAGGATGAGCGTACGCACAAATCCCGCTTCGCAGTGTTTGGTTTTTTCCAGCATTTGCTGCAATACCGGCAAGCTGTACGCCGCGGTTTTACCAGTGCCGGTCTGGGCGGTAGCGAGCAGGTCAATGCCACGGCGCGCGGCCGGAATTGCCTCCTGCTGGATGGGTGTCAGGGTTTTAAAGCCAATGACTTTAATGGCATGGAGTAATTCTGGTGCAAGGCCGAGGGAGGCAAAGTTCATAAGGAGATCGACTGGGGAATGTAAAAAATGGGCGCGCAGTATACCGGTTAAACGCGCAGCCAGGGTGATAGCAAGGTAAACCACGGCGAGATAGTGATGACTTTATAACCAAAATCCGATTTTTGCGCCAGTTTCCAGCAGAATCATTCCTTCGTAAATTAGTAAGCTATGTATATTATATATTTAACTATTAATAAGGGTGAGCTATGACTTCTACTACCACGACTGAATCTGCTACAGAGATTATCGGTGAGCTACCTGCGCTGGTGCCCGAGCAAGAGAGCTTGGGTTTTCTGTTGACTGACAACCTGCGCCTGACCCGCCGTATCGCCGCACGCTATTTCGAGCAGTACAACATGACTCTGGCGCAAGCTCGCGCTTTGTTGGGTGTGTTCCGGTGGCAGGGGATTCGTCAGGTCGATTTGGCGGACTTTATGGAGATCCAGCCTATCAGCCTCGCACGTCTGCTGGATCAGTTGGCGGAAAGCGGATTGATTGAGCGCCGCCCAGACCCGAAAGATCGCCGCGCCTTTCAGCTTTATCTACCCCCCGCTGCTGCTCCCATCTTTGCGATGATCAATAAGGCGACGCGCGAGTTTCAGCAAAAAGCGCTAGCAGGCTTATCTCCTGAGCAGGTGGAGGCACTATTTCACGGTTTAAACGTCATGCGCGAGAACCTGACCTTGCTGGGTAAAGACGCTGCAGAACATCAGGAGTTATCAGAGGTAAATGAAAAATGAGTGAATCTAAATCGTCACGCCGTTTGATTCTATTGGTCGTCGTTCCCGCACTGGCTGCAGTCGCAGGGTTGTTGATTTATCTGGCCGGTGGCCGTTATGCGACAACCGATAACGCCTATACCAAAGCCGATGTAATCAGCATTCGTCCGCGTGTTGCTGGCGCCGTCGCCGAGCGTCTGGTGGCGGAGAATGAACAAGTTAAGGCTGGCCAGTTATTGCTGGTGTTGGATAGAAAACCCTACGAAGTTGCCTTGGCTAAAGCGGAGGCAAAGCTCGGTGAGGTGCGCACTACACTGGCCGCCTTGCATGCCAGTTACCGCGAAAAACAATCGGAGCTGCAACTGGCGATGGCCAACCGCGACTACGCCGTCAATGAGCAGCAGCGCCAGGCCAACCTCGCCGCCCGCAAGCTCGTCGCCCGGATTGATTATGATGAGGTGAGCCATACCCGTCGGATCAGCGACCAGCAAGTGATTACGTTGGAGCAGGATTTACACCGTATTGCCGAATCGCTCGGAGGTGATGCTGAAGCGCCGATTGAGCAGCATCCCAGCTATCGCGCTGCCCAGGCAGAAGTCGAGCAAGCCCAGTTGAATCTGGATTACACCCAAATCACCGCACCTAAGGACGGCATTGTCACCAAGCCGCCGGAAGCAGGGGAGTTCATTGCTGTGGGCAGCGCGGTGATGTCGCTGGTCGCGAGCGATAACCTCTGGGTGGAGGCCAACTTTATCGAGACGGATTTAACCCACGTTCGTGTCGGCCAGTCGGTAAAAGTCCATGTGGATACCTATCCCGATGTCGCATGGGAAGGGGAGGTGCAAAGTATCAGCCCGGCCACGGGCGCCGAGTTTTCGGTGATCCCCGCGCAAAACGCAACTGGCAACTGGGTGAAGATCGCCCAGCGGGTGCCGGTGCGCATCAGTATCAAACCTAACCAGGATGCACCCGCATTGCAGGCGGGCTTGAGCACCGGAATCGAGATCGACACCGGCTATAAACGCTCTTTGCTCGGTTTTTCTATCTAGTCTGGCTCTGCGAGGTAAGTGTTGTGGCTCAGGCAGCGATTGATCAAGTTCC
>NZ_JBRFPI010000530.1:0-2330 GCF_053579595.1 Cellvibrio sp. | reverse complement strand
ATATTCGCCGCCTCGGTTGGACGAGTGAAGGTTTTCCAGATTTTGGGCAACAAAAATCGGATGCCGAATAACCCCATTAATTATCAAAATGAAAAAATCTGAGAGCATATTGTTAATGACAACCACCACGGCAATTACCCAAAAACCATTCGGCACCACAGCTGCCGGTGAAGTAGTAAATGAATATACCTTGACCAATAAACGCGGTAGTAGCGTAAAAATTATTAACCTCGGCGGTATCATCACCGAGTGGCATATGCGCGATAAAAACGGCGCGCTTGCCGATGTGGTCTTGGGTTTTGATACCCTCGAGCCCTATCTGGATATCGGCCCCTATTTTGGTGCACTCATTGGCCGTGTTGGCAACCGTATCGCCAATGCACAATTCACATTGGATGGTGAAACCTATTCACTGACCGCGAATAATGGCAGCAATAATTTGCACGGCGGCCCAATCGGTTTTGATAAAAAAATCTGGAGCGCAACTACCGCAGACGATGCAAATGGTCCCATCTTGAAATTGCATTTGTTGAGTGAAGATGGCGACCAGGGTTTTCCCGGCAATCTGGATGTTACCGTCACTTATCAATTCACGCATGATGACGAAATCATCGTGGATTATTTCGCCACCACCGACAAAGCCACACCGGTAAATCTAACCCAGCACACCTATTTCAATCTTGCGGGCAAGGGCGATATCCTCAATCATCAAATGCAAATCTTTGCCGATCATATTAACGCGGTAAATGAAGAGCAAATCCCCGTTGGCGCACCTATGCCAGTTGCTAACACCCCATTTGATTTCCGCAACGCGCGCGCTATCGGTGAATTAATTAATACCGGGCACGAGCAAATCAAAAACGGTTTTGGCTACGACCACAATTTTTTGATCAATCAAAAAACCTACAAAGAATTAACCCTGGCTGCGCGTGTTGAGGAGGCAACCTCAGGTCGCGTACTGGAAGTGTTCACTGAAGAGCCGGGTGTGCAATTTTATTCCGGTAATTTTTTGGATGGCACATTAACCGGAAAAGGTATTACCTATCAAAAACGCACTGGTTTCTGTTTGGAGCCGCAACACGCACCTGACTCTATTAACCAACCGCAATTCCCGTCGATAGTCTTACGTCCGGGTGAGGAATATAAAACTCGCACGATTTTTAAACTTTCGGTAAGCTAAGGATTCAATTGTCTATCAAGGAGCAAGATGTGATGAGTAGCTTACAGCTAGGTATGATAGTGGTGATATTGTTGGTGTGGTTGTTACCGATTATTGATATAGCCAGGTCGTCCAGAGTGGATAAGGATGAAAAGCTGATATGGATTTTTGCCTGTTTAGCGCTCTCCTGGTTTTGCTGGATATTGTTTTACGCATTGGCGCCGCTTAAAAAGCGTTTTAGTTGAAGCCCAATAAAAAAACGCCCTGTATTTAAAAGTGCAGGGCGTTCTTGTTGGCGTCAGACCAAATCCACCAACTCAGAATATTTTGCCACTTGCTCATCTGCTGTTAGTAATCGCAAGGGTTCACACAAGGTTTGTGCGACCAGCATGCGATCAAACGGATCGCGGTGAATGTCAAGTAATTGAGCTGCTTGTTTGGCGTGCTTTGTTGTAATGGGTAGCTCGATAAAACGATTCTCCTGAATTCCCTCAATTAAATCGTCGATATCGGCTTCAAGTTTACCTGCAGAAATTTTTATTCCCGCTTCCCAGATAGACGCGCTGCTGATATAAACCTCAGTAGCGGTTTCAATTTTTTGCTTTATGGCGGAAGAAAGTTTTGGGCTGTCCGTTAGCCACCATAAATAAATATGGGTATCCAATAAAATGCGCATCAATTTCCCTCAAATGCATCCAAAATTTCATGAGGTAGTGGCGAATCAAAATCATCAGCAATTCTGATTTTTCCTTTTAACGAGCCGGGCTTGCGGGCGGGCGGTGCAGATTCAATTGCAATCAGCTCGGCGACGGGTTTTCCCGCTTTGGCAATAATCACTCGCTCGCCTTGCGATACTGCTTCTATCAGTTTTGAAAACTGTGTTTTGGCATCGTGAATGTTGACGGTTTGCATAGTTCGCTGCTCATTGTTTGAACTGATGGACTAATGTTAGTCCATTGCATAAGGACATTGCAATAAAAAGCCCCACCTTTCAACTGAAAGGCGGGGCTTTTTGTCGCCGCTTATCGACCTAAGCTAGAGACTAAGTCGCGGTAAGTAGCCACCTGGAAGAACTCCGAATACCGAGAGGACAATCAGGATAAGCAAGATAATGAACAAAACCCTCAGCAGTTGTGCAAGGGGTGAAGGTAATGGCAGCAGGGATAGCAAC
>NZ_JBRFPI010000529.1:0-2330 GCF_053579595.1 Cellvibrio sp. | reverse complement strand
CGCACAAGACCCGGACGCCGACGCGCTCGATCCCTACGTGATGGTGTATCGCCACATTGAGCAGTATTTGCAGAAACACAATCAGTTACAGCGTCTCGATTTAGTGCGGCGCTGTTTTTATTTCAAGGTAAATAAACCCTTGTCGCGCACCAGCCGCCAACCCAACAAATCCTGGCAGCGGAAATTACTGGAGGAACTGGTAAAGAGTTGGCACTGGTCAGCACATCAATTACATATGCTCGACAACCGCGCCTATTGGAAAGCACCCCATGTCATTACCGAGCGTGCCTTACTGGTCAATGAACTCAACCACAGTTACCGGTTGTTGAGTGAATTGAGTAAACACCAGCAGAGTGATATCGCCATCAGTGGCGATGAGTTAATAATTCTCGGACGTAAATTACATGCAGCGTTTGAACGCAAAGCAGGAAAAATAGAATGGATCAATCCGGGTATTTCGCGCGATTTAAGTGAGGACAATCTTTGTTTTATTCGCGAACAGAATGACAGTGGAGACAGTTGGCAAGTAGTGCGTGGGAGCCAAAATGATTTAGCACTGCGCAACGTCGATGTGGAACCGATAAAACGCTCGCGCAGTTTGTTGGAGTTATTGCTTTGGTGTCACGCCAATGAAATTTTAGCAAGCCATACCAAGGTTGATATCATTGGCAAACAATTTTCACTTAGCGCCAGCCAAAAACAACAACTGATCCTCGCCCTGCAGCAATGGCTGCCCATTCCATTTACTATTGAACACCATCAGTTTACTCGCCCCGCGGCGATTGAACAGTTATTAATTATCGTCAATACAGGTATTGAACCCCAAGCAGATTTGCATAAAAAAGGCATGCAAATGCTTAGCAGCCAACGCGATGCGCTCGGCTATAGTGGCTTGCGCGAAAATTTAATGATCAATGCCGATGTTATCCACATCAACTCCTGGGGTGAGTTGATCTGCCGCCATTATGCCAGCGATGCATTAATCAATTGCCTGCAGCACTATTTCCGTTTATTTCCACCCGGAAAACAATTCAGCTTACCCGAATTGAGTGTACGCTGCTTTAGCAGCGGCCAAGGCAATAACATTGCCCAGCGCTTAACCGAATTGTGGCGCGACCTCATTAGCTGTTATTACTCAGGCACACGCCCGCGCAGCACACGTTATATTTTGGAAATGGGCGATGAATATTTACTCTTGCAATTTGTACAACAGCAGTTGCAAATCCAGCGTTTTAAAAATTACGAAAAATTATTAGCACGACTCGCGCAAGCGCAAACCGATTTCAGCCCTATAGTAATTGATCGCTATGGGCTGCGCGACAAACCCTTGCGCATTATTTGCGAACAGGTAAAACAGCGCAGCATTACCGTATTTTATCAACTGGAACATACCCAGGCCCGCATCACCATTGTGGATGAAAAAGGTTCAGTGTTTACCACACTTACCGAGTACCACAACCAACAGACGCTCCTGCGGCCGCTAATCAATTTTATCAATGCTGCAATGCAACGCCAATTATTGGATGGAGACCACATAGGGGCACTACCTGACACCAAAGATATCGCCATCTACGAACTAGTGGGCAATATCAAGCAGCAACAAGGCCATGCCGAGCGCCGGCAACTGCATAGCGACTTAAGCCAATTACATTTTATTAATATCAAAGCCATTGCCGAAATGGATGGCGACCAGCAGCTGCGTTTTACAATTTATTGCAATGAACAGGAATTTTCTGCGCTGGCTTATGGCGATGATTTATTTAAAGCAGTGGCCAGTTATATTGTTCGCCGGCGCCAACATGGAGAGCGCTACCCTTGCTACATTACCGACCTGGATTTATCCCTCTGTCATGACACCATTGCACAACAAACTGGAGTGCAACTTGGACATTACCTACAATTAAAATCCGAATTGGAAAATAAACTTAACGCTGCATTAAATGCGCTATAGAAATTCTGATTATCCCTGCAGTCAATAAACCTTATCAATTATTAATTTTTGTTTAGACTCATCTGTTGTTTGCGCAACTCATGTACGATTCATGCATAATCCAACCGCCATCCAGACTGGCCACAACTAAAATCCAAACACAACCGAGAGATATAACAATGAACAAGATACTGACGCTATGGGCAATAGCGATACTGGCACTGAGCCCATGGGCTAATGCCAACCCCAAAGCAACACTGGTAGGGACCTGGGAGCTGGAATATGCAATTTACAAAAACCAAAAAAATGAAGTCGTTGGCGAAATAAAAGGCAAAAGTACTCTCTCCCGAAAAATATTATCCGAGCAACATTTTGCGTTTATCACCTGGGACAAAAGTGG
>NZ_JBRFPI010000528.1:0-2337 GCF_053579595.1 Cellvibrio sp. | reverse complement strand
GGTGCAAGTGGCTCGCGTGTGGTTAGTGGATCACTTTCCGGTTGGTAACGCTCGTACTCATGTTTGGGAAATTCGAGTGAATTTAGCGGTAAACGTAAACCGAGTGGAGAATCACCTGGTACTAACATGAGTTCGCCGGTGCGTAATTTCCAGCGGCCGGTCAGCCAACTCTGGTTTGCATAGTTCCATTCAATCGGAAGCACGTAACCGCTTTCGGTATTTAATCCGCGCGATAGTAATTTGGCGATACGACGGCGTTCCAAATCATCTTTTAAATCGGCTTTGAGTGGATTGACATCGGGAGGTAAAGTCCCTTCTGCCCAGAGGTAATAGAGTACATCCTCGTAGGCAGGAATGAGATGTTCACTGTTGACAGTAATCTTCGCACACAAGGTTTGTGCGAATTTTTTTGCATCCACATGTGTAAGGCCGTAACTTTTATCGGCGCGCGCTAATAAATCAGGATTGCTCCAGAGCGCCTGACCGTCGGTGCGCCAGAAACAGCCGAGCGCCCAACGCGGTACTTCCTCACCGGGATACCACTTGCCCTGACCATAGTGCAGCAGGCCATTGGGTGCAAAGGTTTTGCGCATGCGCAACAATAAATCTTTTGCGAGACGCAATTTATCGGCGCCCAGTGCACCGGTATTCCACTGCTCGGATTCCATATCGTCAATTGATACAAACGTAGGTTCACCGCCGGTGGTCAGACGCACATCCTGTTCAATTAATTCTTTATCAACCGCAGCACCGAGCGCGTTGATGGTTTGCCATTGGTCTTCGGTGTAGGGTTTGGTTACGCGCGGGTCTTCGAGGATGCGGAAGACTTCGTTGCTGTACGAAAATTCCACTTCGCATTTGCTGGTGGCACCGGTTATAGGTGCAGCAGAAATCGGATCGGGTGTGCAGGCGAGTGGGATATGCCCTTCGGTTGCCAGTAAACCGGAAGTTGGGTCGAGTCCTATCCAGCCAGCGCCGGGAATATAAATTTCAGTCCATGCATGCAAATCAGTGAAATCTTTTTCCGGTCCACTGGGGCCATCGAGTGCTTTGATATCAGCTGTGAGTTGCACCAAGTAACCGGAAGCAAAACGCGCGGCGTAACCCAGGTGACGGAAAATTTGTACTAGCAACCATGCGCTGTCGCGACAGGAGCCTTTGGCAAGTGTGAGAGTTTCTTCGCAGGTTTGGATACCGGGTTCCAGGCGTACACCGTAACCAATTGCCTGTTGCACAAGTTGGTTGATAGTCACCATAAAATCATTCACCGCCCAAGGTTTTTCACTCAGTTGACGATGGCGGATATCAGCTTTGATCTTATCTACCATCTCCATCAGCTGCGGTCCGCTTTCGCTGATTTCGAGATAGGGAATTAGTTCGCGCTGCAGTTGTTCGTCGTAATCAAACGGAATGTGTTGCGCGTAGTCCTCCACAAAAAAATCGAAGGGATTGATGGAGGTCATATCGGCGACGACTTCAACTTCAATCGACAGGGTTTTGGTCTGCTCGGGAAATACCAGGCGCGCTTGAAAGTTGCCAAAAGGATCTTGCTGCCAATTAATAAAATGATCAGCGGGTTCGATTTTGAGGGAGTAGCTGTGAATTTTGGTGCGGCTATGGGGCGCTGGGCGCAAACGCAGTACATGGGGGAAGAGTGAAGTTAGGCGATCAAATTCATATTTTGTCTTGTGGTGAATGGCAACGCGGATAGCCATAAATTAATTCCTTCCTGCAAAGTGCGGTTTATGGATCATGCTGGTGCACTCAAGTGTGCACCAGGCTGGGAAAAGGGCAAGTTATTATCATCCCCGTCGGTTGTTACGCTATTTAGGTCGCGGTGATAGCCGCTTAACTTGCCTGTTATATTTGCTGCTATTAGTAAGGCAATAACTGCACCATAAGTGCCCTAAGGTAAAAAATGGGTCGGACAGAAACAGAAAAGCGCCAGTATCGGGTGGATACTGGCGCTTTTAGGGCATTCAGTGGCGAGCAATTAGTTTTGCGGTGGTGGCGGTAACTGCAAAAAAGCTTCGACGATCAGGCAATCCCAGGATTTGGTCAGCTCGCGCAGGTACTGGTTATCCGCCTCAAACACAGAGTGCTTCATGTAGCCGCTGTTGGTGGCATAGGTCATCAGCTCTATGGGTGGGCCAACGGTGAGGTTGGACTTCATGGTCGAATCCATAGAGACCAGTGCGCAGAGCGCTGCGGTATCCAAACCTGTTTCTGGCTTGAGGATACGGTCGAGGATTGGTTTGCCATATTTGCTCTCGCCAATTTGCAAATAAGGTGTTTGCTTGGAGGTGGTGATGTGATTGCCCTGTGGGTAAATCAACA
>NZ_JBRFPI010000527.1:452-2340 GCF_053579595.1 Cellvibrio sp. | reverse complement strand
CTGGCAGAATGAGCTCTATTACGGCGATACCCAGGTGCAGGGCGATCTCGCCCTCGTGGATCTTTTTGCCCGCTATGCCGTCACAACAAACCTGACATTAGCGCTGAATGTGAATAATGCGGGCGATGAAAAATACCTGTTGAGCCCACAGTGGGGGCAGGCCAACTACGGCGCGCCACGCAATGTAACGGGATCTATTACCTGGCGCTATTAATTAAAGAGACAAATCTATGCGCACTTTCTTTACCCTGCTCCATCGTTATTTCGGGCTTGCGATTGCAGGATTCCTGGTCATTACCGGGTTGACCGGCGCCATTATTTCCTGGGATCACGAGCTGGATGATTGGCTGAATCCGCACTTGCTGGACGCCACCACGGTTGGCAGCCCATTGAGTGCAACGGATTTGGCCGAACAGGTGGAGCGGCAATATCCCCAAGTGCAGGTAACCTATTACGAGTTATCGGTTGAGCCCGGGCACGCCTATTACTATTGGGTGGAACCCAGGGTTAACCCGGAAACCGGAGAGCTATATGAGCCAGGTTTTAACCAGGTATATGTTGATCCGGTGTCGGGCGAGATATTGGGTAAAAGGGAGTGGGGCGCGGTTTGGCCGATCACCACCGAAAACTTCGTCTCCTTTCTCTACAAATTGCATTTTAGTTTGCACATTCCCGAGTTTATGGGCACTGATCACTGGGGTATTTGGTTGCTCGGTGTGGTTGCCCTGACCTGGACCATCGATTGTTTTATCGGCTTTTACCTGACTTTACCCAGACGCAAACGCAGCGCTCAAGTGGCATCACCCGTCATTGGCGATAGCAGCGGCAGCTATTGGCAACGCTGGAAACCGGCGTGGAAGATTCGCTGGAGCGGCGGCCCAACCAAATTGAATTTCGATCTGCATCGCGCTTTCGGCCTCTGGACCTGGGTGCTGTTGTTTGTCATCGCCTTCACGGGTTTCTCCCTGAATTTGTATCGGGAAGTATTTTTCCCGGTGATGTCGATGGTGTCCGATGTGACCCCAACCCCTTTTGATCAACGTACTCCATCAGATCACGACAACCCTATCGAACCGGGTTACGGCTTCACTCAGGCTGTCGCCTTGGGGCAACAAGCGGGAGCAGACAAGGGGTGGTCCCAACCAGTAAACAGTGTCTGGTACTCACGCGAATTTGGCATATACCGGATTGAGTTTTTTTCTGCAGCAGAGGGGCATGGTGCTGGTGGTGTCGGGCATAAAGCCGTATTTCTGGATGCAAAAAGTGGCGAGCTGATCGGTGACTTTACCCCTTGGAAAGGGACTGCGGCTGACCTGTTTGTACAAGCTCAATTCCCGTTGCACTCAGGTCGTATTCTCGGGTTGCCCGGGCGCATCCTGATTTCAATAATGGGCTTGGTTATTGCGATGCTGAGTATCACAGGAGTGATTATCTGGCATAAAAGATACAAGGCGCGCAACGTCAGAAAAGTTGGTCAGGAAGTAGCGGCAGACTTGCCTGCAGGAGTTCAACGTTCGTAGTAACCGACCACAAGCATAAGACCCGCCGGAGGAAAACAGCTGGTGAATTGGCAACCCAAAACCATCGGGTTGCCAACATTTCATACCGGAACTTGAAGCAATATTTTTTGTATCGATAATCCGTCACCCATGAATCTTTCCATTTTCTTTCTCATCGCTTGCCACCTTGGCGACGGCGCTTTTCGGTGGCGGAAATCCAAATAGCAAACGCAGGTTGGTATTTTTATAATTCAGCCCACTGGGCGCATCCTCAGGTACAGACGCTGGATCTGTATAAGTGCCAAACAACCTATCCCACACAAAAATTTGCGCAAAGTTGGAATCTGAATATTTTCTGGCAACACTGTGATGAACCATGTGGTATCTCG
>NZ_JBRFPI010000527.1:0-442 GCF_053579595.1 Cellvibrio sp. | reverse complement strand
CTATATATTGTTCGTAGGGACCGCGCATATTTGAATGGATGAAATGTTGCGACAGCGTAAAAAAAATCAGAAAAAAGATCCCTATATCGACAAATTGCTCAAACGAAATAAAGGCAGCAAAAATAGTCGATGGAATTATTCTTATTACAATTTGACCGGGGGACGTTCTAAGGCCGGAAATCCAGTAGATAACTTTTGGCGCGTGGTGCCATGCATGTTGATGCCAAAATAGGGGCGTGTGCAGTGCCCTGTGCATCCAATAATCCAAAAGATCTATAAGTAATATGTACGGCAGCGTGAGCATCGAGATGTTGTGCTCGCAACATGAGAGCCATGTTGAGATGATCACCGGCAGGCTTGGCTGAGGCGGTGGGCCGTTAGGTCTTGTCCATCCCGGCCCGCCTGGCGAGCCCGCACTGCGAGTCCGTGCGATGTTCCGATG
>NZ_JBRFPI010000526.1:0-2342 GCF_053579595.1 Cellvibrio sp. | reverse complement strand
CCTCCGGCCATCGCGGTTCATCTTTTAATACCAGCTTCAACGAAAATCATGTACTGGCCATTAGCCAGGCGATTTGCGACTACCGCAAACAAGCTGGTATTACCGGCCCACTCTATGTGGGTATCGACACTCACGCGCTCTCTGAGCCAGCGCAAATCAGCGCCGTAGAAGTGCTCGCTGCAAATGGCATTGAGATTATGCTCGCTAAAGATGGTGAATACACACCGACGCCAGCCATTTCCCATGCAATTCTCACCTACAACCGTGGTCGCACGTCTGGTTTGGCTGATGGCATTGTGATTACACCATCGCACAATCCACCAGATAATGGTGGTTTTAAATACAATCCCCCGAATGGCGGCCCGGCTGATAGCGACATCACCAATTGGATGCAAGCCCGCGCGAATGAATTACTGGAAAATAATCTGCGTGATATAAAACGTATGGATTATCACCAAGCAATCAAATTAGCGGCCACTCATCATCACGACTATGTACACAACTACGTCAAAGATTTGATTAACGTTGTAGATATGGAAGCGATTCGCGGCGCGAATGTGCATATGGGTGCAGACCCTCTCGGTGGCGCTGGGGTTAATTACTGGAGCGCTATTGCCGATCACTATCAGGTAAATTTGAAAGTACTGAACACTGCTGTCGATAAAACCTTTTCATTTATGACGGCAGATTGGGACGGGAAAATTCGCATGGATCCATCCTCCGCCTATACCATGCAAGGCATGGTTGAGCGCCGCAATTTATTTGATGTCGCCTTCGCATGTGATGCCGACCACGACCGCCACGGCATAGTTGCACCTAGCTGCGGTTTACTGCCGCCCAATCACTATCTCGCCGTTGCGATTCAATATTTATTTCAAAATCGTCCGCAATGGCGTGCGGATACCGCAATTGGTAAAACGGTTGTGAGTAGCGCAATGATCGATAAGGTTGCAAAAAAAATTGGCCGCCGTTTATATGAAGTACCCGTAGGATTTAAATGGTTTGCACCAGGTTTATTTGACGGTTCACTCGGCTTTGGGGGTGAAGAAAGTGCAGGCGCTTCTTTCTTGCGCATTGACGGCAGTGTCTGGACAACGGATAAAGACGGCATTATCCCGTCGCTACTTGCTGCAGAAATTAAAGCAAAAACGGGCCGCGACCCAGGTGAATGTTACAAGCTGCTGGCGGATGAATTTGGCCATGCCGCAGAAGCCCGTGTAGAAGCACCTGCAAACGCAGCACAGAAAAAAGCGTTGTCAAAATTATCACCCGAACAAATCACTTCCACTGAATTAGCCGGCGATAAAATCGAAACCATTTTGACCAATGCACCGGGCAACAATGCCAGTTTCGGTGGCATTAAGGTGATGAGCAAAAATGGCTGGTTTGCAGCTCGACCATCAGGAACAGAAGAAATTTATAAAATTTATGCGGAAAGTTTTAAAGGCAAAGAACATCTGCAGCAGTTGATCGCGGAAGCCCAAGTGATCGTGGATAAAGCAATTTCGTAATTTTTCTTTTTTCGCAGATAAAAACGCCCGATAATATCGGGCGTTTTTATTTTACTCATATTTATGCAGGGCATTTTCTTGTTCTTAAAAGAAGCTTGAAAGCGAGATAGCGACATCACAAACTAATCGTCGGCAAGGGAATCCAATCTTGCTCACCGGGCACCATCGCAAAACCACCATTCGTCCAACGCTCTCCAGCCGCACGTACTTTTTCACGAGAGGACGCTACAAAATTCCACAAAATAAATCGCTCACCCCCCAAAGGTTCACCACCCAGTAACATAATATTTGCGCCACTTACAGTAGCGATCACCGAATCCTTATCCAGTACAGCCATGTGAAATTCTGGCACCAACTCGCCATTCACCGTAACACTCCCCCAGACAACGTAAATCGCTAATTCCTGCTGCGGAAAATCCGGCGAATACTGCGTATCAGCCCCCAAAGCAATATCAAGGTAAGTCGTTACACTTGCGGTTTTAACAGGTGATTCAACATCAAATGCTTTTCCAATCAGCACCTGGACGCTCATGTTCGGTAAATTTATCGAAGGGATAACTTCCGCAGGGTAATGTGCAAACGAAGGCTCGCAATCTTCCACATCTGTTGGCAAAGCCAACCAAATCTGGATTCCCTCTACACTCGTATTTTGTTCGCGCACATCATCAGGCAAACGTTCGGAATGCACTATTCCGTTACCCGCAGTCATTAAATTAATCGCACCCGGTTCAATACGCTGATGAAAACCTAAACTATCTTTATGCATCATCGCGCCGGAAAATAAATAGGTGACTGTTGCCAATCCAATATGCGGATGCTGGCGCACATCGC
>NZ_JBRFPI010000525.1:0-2346 GCF_053579595.1 Cellvibrio sp. | reverse complement strand
CTTTGAATTTGGTTACGGCTTAACGCCAGAAATTGTTGCTGTGGCAGCCGCGCAGCAACCGGATGTCATCATCACCGTTGATAACGGAATCTCCAGTATTGACGGTGTACTTGCCGCGCGCGAGTTGGGTATAGCGGTGATCGTAACTGATCACCATTTGCCCGGTAGCGAATTGCCGGAAGCGGACGCCATTGTTAACCCCAACCAGCCAGGCTGTGAATTTCCGAGTAAAAATCTTGCCGGTGTCGGTGTTATTTTTTATGTGATGAATGCGCTGCGTGCCGAGCTGCGCCAAATGGGTTGGTTTGAAGAGAGCGGGATTACCGAACCTAATATGGCGAGCTTTTTGGATTTAGTAGCACTGGGCACAGTTGCCGACGTAGTGCCATTGGATTACAACAACCGTATTTTGGTTGCGCAGGGTTTGCAGCGTATTCGCGCGGGTGTTTGCCGTCCGGGAATTAAAGCGATGCTGGAAGTATCCGGCAAACAAGCCAATAAATTAGTGGCCAGTGATTTTGGTTTTGCGCTGGGGCCGCGCTTAAATGCAGCGGGTCGGTTGGATGATATGTCGCTTGGTATCCAATGTTTAATGTGCGAGAGCGAAAATCTCGCGCGTGAAATGGCGGCGCAGCTCGATGAGTTAAATCGCGATCGTAAAGCCATTGAAACGGGTATGCAGCAAGAAGCCATGACTATGCTACAAAAAGCCTTGCAGGCCGACGCAGAGAGTTTGCCTTGGGGTTTGTGTTTGTTTGACGAAACCTGGCATCAAGGTGTGATAGGTATTTTGGCTTCGCGTATAAAAGATAAATACCATCGCCCTACGATTGTGTTTGCCGATGCAGGTGAGGGTGATATCAAAGGTTCCGCGCGTTCGGTTCCGGGTTTTCATATTCGCGATGCATTAGATGCAGTTGCTGCACGCCATCCTGAATTGCTACAAAAATTTGGTGGCCATGCAATGGCGGCGGGCATGAGTTTAACGCGCGCTAATTTTCCTGCATTTGCGCAAGCGTTTGATGATGAGGTTCGTCGCCAGTTAACAACAGATGATTTGCGAGCGGTGGTCGTCAGTGATGGTGAGTTGGCCGTGCAGGACTTTTCGTTGCATATTGCCACTCAATTGCGCGAGGCAGGGCCCTGGGGGCAACATTTTCCCGAACCGGTCTTTGATGGCGAATTCTATTTGGTGCAGCAAAAGTTGGTGGGTGAAAAACATTTGAAAATGACCCTCGCGCATGATGCACAAGGGCAGCAACTAATAGATGCGATTGCCTTTAATATAGATCCAACACGCTGGCCTAATTCACAAGCGAAAAAAGTGCGTGTGGCTTATAAATTGGATATCAACGAATTTCGTGGCAATACCACAGTACAATTACTTGTTGATTATTTGGAGTTGGCTGAGTAGTTGCGCTGCCGGTCCTTTCAGCTCAGGGCAATAATTTTTCCAGTTCGGGCAACACATTTTTTACGATAATCGGCTGTGCTTCGGCGGTTGGGTGAATCCCGTCGCGTTGTACTAGTGATTCATTTCCACCAATTCCCTCCAATAAAAAAGGAATTAATCCCAGCTCATTTTGTTCGGCGAGCTTGGGATATAGTTCTTTAAATTGATTGCTGTAGCGCGCGCCATAATTGGGCGGTATCTGCATACCTGCAAGTAGTACTTTTGCCTCAATTTTTTTGCTGGCACCGATCATTGATTGTAAATTTTTCTCCAGTAATTTTAATGGTTGGCCGCGCAGGCCATCGTTGCCACCTAGTTCCAGAATCACGATATCCGGCTTGTGCTCAGCAAGTAATACAGGTAGGCGAGTGTTGCCGCCAGAACTGGTTTCACCACTAACGCTGGCATTAATGATCTGTATTGCATGTTTTTTCGTTAGTTCTTTCTCAAGCAGATTTACCCAGCCTTGTTCTATATCTATGCCATAGCCTGCACTTAAGCTGTCACCCATCACCAATATTTTTGTTGTCCCTGCTGTTTGGTTTTGTGCAGAGGCGAGACTGGTGACAATTGTCAGGAGTAAAAACAGGTAAATCTTCAGTTTGTACATGGTTATCAAAATCCTATGCCAATAGAATGGAGGTATTCGTGTTTCATCAAGATTTTTTGCTTCACTAAAGGTTACTCAATTATGTCTGCTGTTGCTATGGTTCAAGCGAATTCAGTCACCAAACAGGTTAATACGCAAGAGGGTAATTTAACGATCCTTCATCCGATTTCCATCAGCGTATTGGCCGGTGAGTCTATGGCTATTACAGGGGCATCGCGATCGGGTAAATCTACCTTGCTGGGGATTCTCCCTGGTCTGGATGTGCCCAGTAGCGGCGAGGTAA
>NZ_JBRFPI010000524.1:0-2362 GCF_053579595.1 Cellvibrio sp. | reverse complement strand
GGTGAGTTTGTTGGCGGCGTGCGTTACCGCGCATGGCAACCGCCTTCAGCCTTGCACCCGACCATCGGCATTCACTCGCCACTGGTGTTTGATTTAATTGATACCTGGAACGGGAAAAGTATCGGTGGCTGTACCTATCACGTCAGCCATCCTGGTGGCCGCAGTTATGATCGCTTCCCGGTGAATGCCAACGAGGCGGAATCACGCCGTGGCAACCGTTTCTTTGATATCAACCACACTCCCGGTGCACTACCGATTACACCAGCAGGAAAAATCTTGCGCGAGTTTTTTGAACACAAACATCCGCCCAGACCTATGGCCCCACCGCCAGAAGAACCAGCAGATGAATACCCGCACACATTGGATTTGCGGAAGTAACCGTTGCTCGATCCACCTTGCTCCCAGGCCCTGCTCGGGAGCATATGGGTTGAGCACAACAAAATCGGGTTACAATGGGTGTCATACGTATAACAATGACAAATTATCTTTATGAATCCTTATTCCACGCTTATGGAAAATCCGGTCGATCCAGCCAACATTAAGGACTTTATCTACCCCGCGCCGCAACATGGTGTGGACGAAGCCTATGACAGCGAGGGCAGGATTCGCCCCCATTGGCGGTATTTGCTCCACAGCTTGCAAAGTCTGGGGCATGATGCGATTGAAGAGCGCCAGAAAAAAACCCGCCGCATTTTGCGTGACGACGGCGCCACCTACAAAATTTACGACGAGCCGGATGCAAACCAAAGCTGGCAACTCAACCCCATTCCGCTGCTAATCAATAGCGATGAATGGAACCAAATAGAAACCTCGCTGGTTGAGCGCGCCGAATTATTCAATTTACTGCTGCAAGATATTTATGGTGAACGCAAGCTGGTACGCCAAGGCATAATTCCGCCTGATTTATTATTTTCCCACCACGGTTTTTTGCGCCCCTGCCAAAATATAAAACTGCAAGGTAGCCACCAACTCATCTTGCACGGCGCCGATTTAGTTCGCTCGCCTGATGGCAGCATGCAAGTAATGGCCGACCGCACCCAGGCACCTTCGGGCGCCGGTTATGCATTAGAAAACCGTACAGTGATGAACCGTGTGTTCCCCAGTTTATTTCGCGATAGCCATGTGCATCGCCTGTCATTATTTTTTTCGCGCTTGCGCCAGCGCTTACATGAATTAAATCCCAATGGCGGCATTGCGCGCATTGTGGTGCTCACTCCCGGTATTTATAACGAAGCCTATTTTGAACACGCCTATCTCGCCAATTATTTGGGTTTCCAATTAGTGCAAGGCAGTGATTTGAGTGTGCGCAACGGTTATGTGTGGATGAAAGCACTCGACGGTTTAAAACGCGTCGATGTGATATTGCGCCGCGTGGACGATATTTATTGCGACCCGGTAGAATTAAAAGGCGATTCGCGTTTAGGTGTTCCGGGATTATTGGAAGTCGCGCGGCTCGGTCATGTTGCCATCGCCAATCCGCTCGGTTCGAGCGTATTGGAAAATCCGGCGCTGCTGCGTTATTTACCGGAAATTGCACAAGCGCTATTAGGTCGTGATTTGCAAATGCCTTCCGTAAAAACATGGTGGTGCGGCAATAGTGATGATTTGGAATACGTGTGCAAAAATTTAAAACACTTATTAATTAAACCCACTTATCGTCGCCCCGGTTTATACGAAGTCTACGGCGCTGATTTGGACGATAAAAAATTACAAGCCTGGCAAAATCGCATCCGCAAAAATCCGCTGCAGTTTGTCGCGCAAGAATATGTTATGGGTGCACAAACACCCACTTGGCACCAAGGGCTTATCCAGCCGCGCGCGTCGGTCTTGCGCACCTTTGCGGTTGCGAGCGAAAGCTCCTATTCGGTGATGCCCGGCGGCCTCACCCGCGTCAATCTCGATATTGATAAAAAAATTATTTCCAACCAACGCGGCTCTGTTTCCAAAGACACTTGGGTGTTAGCGTCGGAGCCGGAAAAACAAATCAGCCTGCGCCCGCTCGATACACAACCCGCAGCCGAAAGCAGCAACGCATTACCCAGCCGGGTGGTGGAAAATTTATTTTGGATGGGGCGCTACGCAGAACGCGCGGAATCGGCCATGCGTTTATTGCGCACGGTATTTATCCAATTAAATAAAACCGAAAAGTTACCCGACGCCGTGTGCCGCACACTATTAAGTGCCATCACCCATGTCACCGCGACCTACCCCGGCTTTACCAGTTTGCACACAGCACTGCTGAAAAATCCGGAACCGGAAATGATTGCCATTATTCTGGATCACCAACGGTTAGGCAGCGTCGCCAATAACTTAATGGCAATGGTCCATTCAGCAGACCAAGTCAAAGAACAATTATCCAGTG
>NZ_JBRFPI010000523.1:0-2365 GCF_053579595.1 Cellvibrio sp. | reverse complement strand
CTGGCGGCTCAAACGGAAGATGCTGCTTTGCAGGCTCAGTTCGCTCCAGTTGCCAAAACCTTAACCGAAAACGAAGCCAAAATCGTTGACGAGCTAAAAGCGGCATCAGGTAAGCCGGTTGATTTGGGTGGTTACTACCGTCCGGATTTCGCCAAGGCATCTGCTGCCTTGCGTCCAAGCGCTACCTTTAACGCAGTCTTGGCAAGCTTGAACTAAGTCTTCCGGAATTCAGGAAGCGATAGAAGCACAAGAAGCCCCCTGTAGTGATACAGGGGGCTTTTTTCATGGGGGAATTCGCTCCGTCCGAACTTTACGCGGGAACCGCGCTCGTTCGGCTGATATGTTGCAAAGCTGTATCGTTGGCCGGGGCGGTGATATTGACTGCATGCAGCCCTTTATCGCCCTTGGTGACCTCAAATGTCACCTGTTGGCCAGCTTTGAGGGTTTTGTAACCCTCCATAGTGATGGCGGAATAGTGCGCAAACAGGTCTTCACCGCCTTCATCCGCCAGGATAAAGCCGTAGCCTTTTGCATTATTGAACCATTTAACGGTGCCAGTTGGCATGATTGGAGTCCTTCTGCCCAAGTGATGCCCTTGAAAAACATCACTGTCGTTATTATTGTCCCAAGTACAGCTATTGCTCGGGGTTTGGACGAGATGTCTGCTTATGTGTTGCTGAAAGTGTACCGCTGAAAGTCTTTAAGTGAGTCTTGGTGCTTTTATTTGAACTATATGCCGCATTTGTGTGCAAATGCGCTCTTTTTTTATCCAACAATTGACCCAAAGTCAAGCATTTATCCGTATTAGGTCTCATTAGGGCTTGTTATGCCGATGAGTTACAATACCGCCGAACAACTAATCATTTTTACTTTGTATTGAATCTCTATGGGCAATCTCCAAAACCTTCAACTAACCTTAGGTAAAGACGACGACAATTCTGCCGATGAATCTGATGGCGGCCTTGCGGTCTTAACCTCCAAGCCGAAGCTGAAACGGCCACCTATGTATAAGGTGATGCTATTGAATGACGATTACACACCGATGGATTTTGTGGTGGAAATACTGGAAGTGTTTTTTTCCATGTCGCGCGAAAAAGCCACCCACGTAATGTTAACGGTACATGTTCACGGCAAAGCGGTTTGTGGTATCTATACTCGTGATATAGCTGAAACTAAAGCGGCGCAAGTGAATCAATATGCAAGAGAGAATCAACATCCTCTGCTGTGTGAGATAGAAGCGGTTGAAGATGGTGAGTAATAGTAAGTGGTAGTGTGAGTGGTTTTTACATTTGTTGGTTAGAAGAGGGTATGCGCGATGTTAAGTAAAGATCTTGAAGTAACCTTAAATCTTGCTTTCAAAGGTGCGCGCTCCAAGCGTCACGAATTTATGACCGTTGAGCACTTGTTATTGGCGCTCATCGATAATGATTCGGCTGCTAATGTACTGCGCGCTTGCGGTGCTGATTTAATGAGTCTGCGTAAAGAATTAATCGAGTTTGTCGATTCCACAACCCCGCTCATCCCTGAAAATGATTCCGAGCGCGAAACCCAGCCAACCTTGGGTTTTCAACGCGTCTTACAGCGCGCTGTATTTCATGTGCAATCATCCGGTAAACAAGAAGTCACCGGTGCCAATGTCCTGGTCGCTATTTTTAGTGAGCAGGAAAGCCAGGCTGTTTATTATCTCAAACAACAAAGCATTGCCCGTATTGATGTGGTGAATTACATCACTCACGGTATTCATAAAGTATCTGGTCACACCGATCACAGTCACGACCACCACTCACCGCAAGAAAATCAGGATGAGGATGCAGCAACAAGTGAGTCCAGCTCGCAAAGCCCATTGGAAAATTTTGCTGCAAACCTGAATGAAGCAGCGATGCAAGGCCGTATTGATCCACTGGTTGGCCGTGAATTTGAAGTGGAGCGTGTGTGCCAGATTCTGTCGCGTCGCCGCAAAAATAATCCGCTGTTGGTTGGTGAATCTGGCGTGGGTAAAACCGCAATTGCTGAGGGGCTTGCCAAACGTATTGTGGATGGTGATGTCCCTGAGACTCTGGCTGACAGTGTTGTTTACTCGTTGGATATGGGAGCGTTGTTAGCGGGCACTAAATATCGCGGCGATTTTGAAAAGCGTTTCAAAAGTTTGCTCAATGAATTGAAGAAGCAAAAAAATTCTATTTTGTTTATCGATGAAATCCACACCATTATTGGTGCTGGCGCTGCTTCTGGCGGTGTGATGGATGCATCCAACTTGTTAAAGCCACTGCTGTCATCCGGTGAAATTCGCTGCATGGGTTCAACGACCTATCAGGAGTATCGCGGGATTTTTGATAAAGACCGCGCGCTTTCACGTCGCTTCCAA
>NZ_JBRFPI010000522.1:0-2381 GCF_053579595.1 Cellvibrio sp. | reverse complement strand
GGGTGGATCAGCCCGAGGTTGCCCTGCAGTTGGTGCTCGCCGAACTGGGTGGGGCCTGGTTGCCGCGCGCCTGTGTTCAGCCTTACATCAATGGCCGGATGCTGGTGGAATTGCCGATTGAAAACTTCACCAACGGCGAGGAATTGTGGATCGATCTGGTCTGGTCGCGCGAGCGGCCGCTGGGTTTGGGTGCGCAGCGAGTGGTGACGTTGATGGCGGAGCAGTATCGGGCAGCTCGAATTGAAGCGCCGTAATCAGTAGTGGTAACTGGCTTCAATCATCCAGCGCCGCCCCGGCGCGGTTACGCCCAGGGCGTTGCCCTCGGGGACCGAGGCGGGGCTGGTAGAGGTAAAACGGGTCAGGTTTTGGTAGTAGTGTTTGTCGGTCAGATTGTAAACCGCAGCGGCTAGCTCCCAGTGCGTGTTCAAAGCTCGCGTGAGGCGTAGATCGAACAGATGGCGGTTGGGGCTGGAGATAACCTCATCTTCAAACTGGTTGAAATAAGTGCGGCTCTGGTAGTGGTGGCGCAAGGAAATCTGCCAGTCCACATTGGGCTGATAGGCGAGGCTTTGGTTGATATCCCAAGTGGGCGCTAGTGGCATCTGCTTGCCCGATACATCCTTGGGGGCACCGGCCAGTGAGGTGACAAAGTGGTCGTAATCGGCATCCAAAAACGTCAACCCCAGCTGATACTGCCATTGCTGTACTGGCGACCAACGCAGGCTGGCATCCATGCCGCTGAGTTTGGCTGAGGCTGCATTGGTGATTGTGGTGGTGCCCGCCTCATACGTGATGACCTGCAAATCCCGATAATCGTAGTGAAAGCCAGCGATATGCAGTGCGATCTGACCCTGACTGTATTTGTAGCCGGTTTCTATGCTGGTGATCTCCTCGGGCTTGAACCCGGGGCGGGTGGACAGGGAGTTTGCGCCGCCGGATTTAAATCCTTCGGTAATGCTGAGATAGAGCAAATCCCGCGCAGCGCTGCCGTCGGGTGCGAAGCTCAACACCAGTTGCGGCGAGAGTTTTTCAAAGGTCTCCGCGTGGTTGGATCTGCCGGTCACTCGCGCCAATTGCAAGTCAGAATCCAGCCCTTGTAAATCGCCTGTGCTCTGGAATTGGTTGCCATCGCGCCGGTGCTCGCGGGTGTCGCGCAGCCCCAGTTTCAGGTTCCAGTCGGGTTTAAAATCCCACCCCAGTTCGCCATAAAAACCCCAGGCGCAGGTTTCGGCAAAGGAGTTGATGACGATGGAGGTATTCAGCGGATGACGAACCAGACCGACGTCCAGCGTCGGTGTTTCCTCTAACCAGGTCGCACCCAGCAGCCATTGCCAGTCGCCGGTGTTGGTCGATACCAAGCGGAATTCCTGCGAGCGCTGCTGCTGGGACCATACCACCTGCGACTCGGTTACCGGGATCTCGGTGCCATCGGTGTTGAGCAGGTAGCGGCTATCCAGATTGCGATAGGCGCTGATGCTCTGCAGGTCAAATCCCTTGCCGCGCCAATCCAGCCGCCAGCTGATCCCCTGGGTTTGATAGTCGCTAAAGGTCGGCAGGTCGTTGCGGATCTGGTGAAAGCCGGGCGTGGGGAGCACGCCCAGCTGGTCGGCTAACCCGCGTTGGTCGGCGGGGGTGAGGCTAAAGCCGTCGCTGTTGTTTTGATAGTGGGATGCACTCAGCGAACTCTCCAATTGATCGCTCACCGCCCAGCGCCACTCAACGCGCCCCGCGGCGACTTCGTTGTTATCCAGTTCATTGCCGTGGCGCGCATCCAGATCCTCGGTATAACCCTCATCCCGAATCAGTAAAACGCTAGCGCGCAGTGCAGACTTATCGCCTGTTGGGCTACCAAGGGCTGCTTCGATTTGCCGGTTGGCAAAACTGCCCGTGGTCGCTCGCGCATAACCTTGGGTTTGCTCGAATGATGGGCGGGCGCTGATGATATTGATCGCGCCGCCGGTCGCGTTGCGGCCGTAAAGCGCGCCCTGCGGACCCTTGAGAATTTCGATGCGCTCAATATCCCAAAAGTGCGCCAGCCCCATCTCGGGCCGTGCGAGGTAAACGTCATCCTGATACACCGCTGTACTCGCATCGGCGGCCACACTCATTAAATCGCTGCCGATTCCGCGCAGATAAATATTCGGGGTATTACCGACCCGCCCGTACACCAATCCCGGTGCAGCCCCGGCTAACTCGCGAAAATGGTTGATCTGGTTATCGCGCAGCGACTCGCCTTCGAACACATCCACAGTCGCAGCGACATCCACCCACTGCTGTTCGCGTTTAGCGGCGGTGATAGGAACCTGCATCAGTTCCTCTAGCGATAGCTCAAACAGGCTGGCGTCCTGCGCCGATACGCACGCAGCCAGACAACTCAAACT
>NZ_JBRFPI010000521.1:0-2411 GCF_053579595.1 Cellvibrio sp. | reverse complement strand
GTTGTCGGAGAATTTGGTGGCAATATGGATTGGCCACAAAAAGGCAGTATTTCTGACCGCACCAAGTGGAACCACATTACCACCAATGTCGATCAGCAATGGCAACAAGCGTTTGTTAGCTATATGAAAGAGAAAAACATCCAGGCTTGTTATTGGTCTATCAATCCGGAATCGGGTGATACCCATGGCTGGTATGGTCATTCCTATGACCCTGTTAGTAACGAATCCGGCTGGGGAACCTGGCTGCCTTTCGATGCGCGCAAAACCACTTTGTTAAAGGATCTCTGGGGCAATTAATTAATCGGTGATTCTGATACGAAAACCCGGAGCTGACGCAAGTTGGCTCCGGTTTTTTTTAGGGTATGCCTAAGGTAAAACGGCTGTGGTAAGGTACGCACCACAAATTTTCCCTGTTGGAGTCGCACATGACCTGGTTGTTGTTAGTTGTTGGATTGGTGTTGTTAGTAATGGGTGCCGATTTGTTGGTAAAAGGTGCCGCGCGCCTTGCATCCAACTTCGGTGTTCCCGCATTGGTGGTTGGCCTCACGGTAGTTGCTTTTGGTACTAGCGCCCCGGAATTGGCGGTCAGCGTGAAAGCGGCTTACCCAGGCTGAGTTGGCAATTGCCAATGTGGTTGGCAGTAACATTATGAATATTCTTTTTATCCTCGGCCTTGCTGCCGTTATATCGCCGTTGATCATTTCCCGTCAGCTTATTCGTCAGGATGTTCCCATCATGGTGGCCTTGTCGGCAGTGGCTGTATTTATGGCATATAACGGCAGCATCAGTCGACTTGAGGCGGGTTTTTTGGCGGGAGGACTTTTCGCATACACCTTCTTTTTGTTTTACCAAGGCAAACAAAAAGGTGTTGATGTCGTTGATGAAGAAGTCGAAGAAATGCTTAAAGCTAATGTTCCGCTTTGGCAGAACGTGTTGCTGGTGATTGTCGGACTGGCTCTGTTGGTCATGGGTGCGCGCTGGTTGGTGCAAAGTGCGGTAGAACTTGCCACTGCTTGGGGTATAAACGAAGCCGTGATTGGTTTGACGATTGTTGCAGCCGGCACTTCATTGCCAGAACTCGTGACCTCTGTAGTCGCTACCATAAAAGGTCAGCGCGACATTGCAGTCGGTAACGTAGTGGGCAGCAATATTTTTAATATCCTGTGCGTGTTAGGTATTTCCGGCATAGTGTCACCCACCCCCTTGCTCGCGGGCGATCAATTAGCAAACTTTGATATTCCAGTCATGCTGGGCGTAGCAGTACTTTGCATGCCGTTATTTTTTATCGGTGCCGTACTTAATCGTATTGAGGGGCTTTTGTTTCTCGCGCTCTACACTGCTTACGTGTGGATATTGATCGCGATGACTTTGTCGCTGGGGTACTTGGCGCAATTGCAAACGGCGGTTATGTACGGACTAATTCCCGTTGTGGTTTTGTACGTGTTGATTGCACTGGTTTTGGATTTGCGCAAACGTCGTGCGCAAACAAATGTATAAACAATAGATCGAAAAGTAGAACATAAATTGGGCGCTTATTGCGCCCAATTTTTTACATACTCCGGCGTTGCAATAGCGCCATTTTTAGCGTGGATTGGTTCGCCATGTTTTACTGCCATAGGTAAAACCCCAGCCCATACAGGCAAATTCAGATCTTCCTCTTTATCGACGGGATTCGTGTTACTGATTTTTGTTGCTGCCTCTGCGAGCGAAATGCGCAGTACGCTGGTCGCTGCTAATTCTTTATCGTTCCCGGGACGGGCTTCGTGTTTTCTTCCTACAGCAATTTTGTCCATAAACACATCCATTGCCGCCATTTTGTTTATATTTCCTTCCACTGCTTCAAATACTCCATAAATAACTGCCGAGCGATAATTCATAGTGTGGCTAAATGCAGAACGCGCGAGTACCAAGCCATCGACGTGAGTGATAGCAATTGACACCTGGGCTCTTGCCAAAAGCATTTTTGTTAAACGCCCGCCATTGGAGCCGTGAATATATAAATAATCGCCATCGCGCCAACAGGCTGTGGGCATGCAGTGCGTGCTCTCACCGTCATTAAATGCGATATGGCATACATAGGCTTGATCGATAATGCCATAAAGCGTCACCCGCTCATAATTCGCTAATTCAGGCAGGCGACGAATGCGTGTGCGTGCGGATGGAGCGCTGTGTGACGGTTTGTTCATTGTGTTCCTTGTAGTGATTTTGCGTAAATGATGATTAGGGTTAATCGCGCTGGATCAGGTGTTTAGCTTAACCCGTAGATGGCTCTATAATAAGATCCACTTTTACGAAAATTCATAGGGCCACATGGATTATCAATTGCTTTTCGATCAGTACAAGTCAGCACAATCTGGCGTTAAGCAATCACAGCAGCGCCGTTTATACCACTGCTTACGCGATGCTATTTT
>NZ_JBRFPI010000520.1:0-2426 GCF_053579595.1 Cellvibrio sp. | reverse complement strand
CCGGCATATCCCAAACGAAAACTCAAATTCTGGCCGAGTGCGATATCTTCCGGGCGTTGGATTTGATTGACGTTTTTAAATACACCGTAACGATTTTCAAGATATTGATATTCAATCCAGGGATAGACAGCTTTACGCTCACCGGGAATTGCCTGCAAGGTATCGTCTGTTGCAAAAAAATTATCTTCCTCATTGGAAATACCCACCAACCAACGTTGTGTATGGGTCGGTGTTACGTCTGTCGCCAAACCAAAATAAATGCGGTTGTGCATGGTTTGGTGGCGGAATTCGTTAATCTGTTCATCCATGTGGCGGATGGGTTCTTCAAGCGTTACGTCTTGCGTATAAAATCCGGCAGCCCAGGGAGTTTCCAATGAATAAAACGGATGGGAAACATCAAAAATAGTATCGCGCCCATCACTGGTGTCGGCGTAATAAATCCGCGTGGCTATTTGTGAATTAAAAATATGCGGGTTGCTGAAATCGTAACTGATTAAATTGCGCTGGGTGTTTTCTTCATAACCAACGGTCAAACTATTGCCAGTACCAAAAATATTACCGTCGGCAATTGCAAAACCGGATTTGGTACCTTCAGATTCTTTGCTAAGTGATAATTGTGGCTCAAGTGCCCATGCATCCTGCGTTACCACCATTATGTCTACCTGATCGGCACAGACGATGACGGGGATTATGTAGGCGTTAGTAAGATAAGGGCGCTTACGCAAAATACGTTCACTTTCCTGAATTTTTTTAACATTCAGAGCCTCACCTTCTTCAAAAAGTAATTGCGCGCGCACAACCTTGGGGCGGGTATTGATATGCAATTTATTTAGGGATAAATACAGCCAGTTATTTTCATCAGGATCATTCTCGTCGAACACCGAGAGCGTATTGAACTGGATACTGCGGATGTGTTTGCCTTCAAGACCGTCAAACAATTTGGAATCAATACGAGTGTCTTTGGCATCAGCCACTTTCTCACGCGAGACATAAAAATTTTCGCAGCTGGGATCGGTATCGACAGCCGGTTCAGTTTGGGCATGCGCACCCACGGACAGAACCCCAAAAACAACCGTCGATAAAACATGTAAAGCGCAGAAGAACCCGATACGCGGGGTTTTGATCATAGTGATATCTCAGACGCTCGCTAGAGAACAGACGATAAAACTGTTGGTAAACACTTGGACAAAAAAGTATCACTTCAGTTTCAAGCTTAGCAGGCGCGCACCTTAGCATGGTGAAATTCGTTCGCCTAGCACAACACTGTTAAGAGTTTTTACCAGTGCTATTCATGCGCTGCATCTGAGGATGTTACGGAATGGTGGTGATGGGTGTCTGTCTGTTCGCGCACAGATTCTGGTTCGGCCGATTGTTGGAGTGTGGTGGAGTGATCCATATTGGCGTGATTCATTCCAGAGTGATCCATCGCCGAATGATCCATTCCTGAGTGCCCCATCGCCGAGTGATTCATACCCTCCTCCATCGATTGATGGTGGTCATGCTGGTGCTGATGGCTGCCATGGCCGCCGCCCCATATAGTCCAGAGTCCAAACAGAATCACCGCCAATGCAAAACTCCAGCGAATTTGGCGGCGCTGCAACAAGCGCCCCAACTGCTGGGCGACAAAACCGGTGGCCAGTACGGCAGGTAAAGTGCCCAAACCGAACGCGAGCATGACCAGGCCGCCTCCGATTGCATCGCCTTGCGCCATGGCATAAGCCAGTGCCGAATAGACCAACCCACAGGGCAACCATCCCCATATTCCACCCAATGCAAGCGCTTTGGCGTTGTTATCAACTGGCATTAAGGCTTTACCCAAAGGCTGCACATAGGCCCACAGATAGCGACCGCCGGTTTCCAGATAGGTCAAGCCACGCCACCAGTTGGCAAGGTACAGCCCCATGGCGATCAACAGCAAACCAGCCAGCCAACGCAGCCACACCGCCCCACCCGATTCAGTAATCTGCTGCGCAAAGATACCAACTATCGCGCCCATCAATGCGTAGCTGAAGATCCGCCCAAGGTTATAGCTGAGCAGGATTATCCAGCGGCGCGCCCTGGCATTGGCCGGTATCGCCATGCTCAACGCGCCCATAATGCCGCCGCACATACCCACGCAATGAGCGCTACTAAAGAGGCCGAGCAGAAATGCGGCAGTAAGGGCAGACCATTCGATTATCATGCTTGAGGATTCTTATCGTCGGAGGTGTCAGCAGCCGTCGGGGATTGGGCTTTTTTGGATTTATCCGCATCAAACAAAATGCGATGCGCCTCGGTATCAAGGTTGTCGTATTGGCCATTGTTGATCGCCCAAAACAGCACCTTGATTGCCAGACCAATAAAGACCAGTGCACAGGGAACCAGAAAATACAGACTTTCCATTAACAGCTCACGATGTTGAAACTACTTGGTTAAACGCAGTGCGT
>NZ_JBRFPI010000519.1:0-2432 GCF_053579595.1 Cellvibrio sp. | reverse complement strand
CTGACAAACACGAATGGTTTATTAAATCGGCCAATAAAGAAGCGGGTTATGCGGATTATTTTATCTGGCGCGATCAACGCCCCGCGAGCGGTTGGGGGCAGCCTTGGTCAGCCGAATCCAATCCTGCAGCAGTATGGCATTGGAATGAAACACGCAAAGCATTTTACTACGGCGCATTTGGTAGCAGCCAACCGGATTTAAATCTTACCAAGCAAGTCGTGATTGATGAATTAAATAAACTCGCCAGTTTTTGGCTCGCCAAAGGCGTCGATGGATTCCGTTTGGATGCAGTGCGTTACGCGGTGGAAGAGGGCGGTTATCCACTACAAGCCGATACCCAAGGCACTATCGATTATTGGACGATTTTTTCGCAGCATGTGAAATCGGTAAAACCGGATGCGATGTTAGTGGCAGAGGCATGGGCCGATTTGAATACAGTCGGAAAATATCGGAATCATGGCAAAGGATTGGATTCATCCTTTGATTTTGATTTTGGCACCGTGGTGATTGATTTGCTAAACCCGGCGGTAAAACAAACTGCCGACTTTGGCACCATGAGCGCGAAAAATCTGCAACAAAGCCGCGATGGTTTATGGGCGAATTTAGTTGCACGCAAAGCGGCAGCGCCAATCCAGTATTTCGCGCCCTTTTTAACCAATCACGATCAAACCCGAATTATGTACACGCTGGAAAACGATCTTGCCAAAGCGAAAATCGCCGCGAGTTTATTAATGACTACGCCGGGGACTCTCTATCTTTATTACGGCGAAGAAATTGGTTTGTCGCAATACAAAACTGGCGACGACCAATATCGTCGCGCGATTATGCAGTGGAGTGATGAAGACAGCGCAGGATTTAATTCGACCGGCGCCTTTTGGCTAGACCAAGCGAAATGGTTTCCCTGGATGCAACATCATCAGGGGTGGTGGGCTAATTATTGGCAAACATTAAAAGGTACGGGAAAATCTGTCGCTGCCCAGGCGCAAGATCCACAATCGCTGTTTAATCATTACAAACGCCTGATTAAGGTACGCAATGAAAATCCCGCGCTGCAATTGCCGCAAGAGGTTCGTTACTATCCGGTGGATAATAAAGATATATGGTTGGTGGAGAATATTTCGATGGGTAAGAGTGCGTGGGTGTTGATTAACTTGAGTTCAAGTGCGGATGCGGAGTTTGCGGTGCCGAGCAATTTGCGGGGCATGCACAAGGATCAGCTTACTGGAAGCGAACTACAATTGGGTGAGCGTGTTAGTTTACCAGCGGCGGGTGTGATGATTTTTTAATGTTTGCAAGGTCATGCACAATTTCTTGTGCATGACCTTGCTAATAAAATAATTACTTCAGTTTTAATTCTTTCACAAGGTGATCTGCTTTGTAGACTTTTTTAAGTGCTTCGCTCATTGCGGCGGGATGTACAGATACCGCGCGGTTGACTGATTCATCAAAAAAGTAAGCGCCACCCAGTGATTGGATATTGCCATCAAAAATTAATCCCACCAATTCACCTTTTGCGTTGATTAATGGGCTGCCGGAATTACCGCCAATAATGTCGTTCGTTGATACCTGGTTGAAACGCGTTTTTTTGTTTAACTTTTTCTGTGCGGCAACCCAGGTATCGGCCAATTTAAAGGGATCATAATCGGTAGCGCGATCAAGCAAACCACCAATGTCGGTGAAAGGTGTAATCGCTTTTCCTTTTTCTTCCCAACCGCGAATTACACCATGCGATAAGCGAAGCGAAAAAGTTGCATCGGGATAAACCTGTGTTCCCTGATACGCAAAGCGCGCTTTGGCTAATTGATTGGCCGCAGCTTTTTGTATTGGCTCGATGTTTTGGTCATATTCCGTGCGGAACTTGCGTGCGTGCTCATCAATTAATCTGGCGAGTTTAATAGCGGGGTCATCGCTGCGTTTCACTGCTTCAGCGCCGCCGTCCCAGAGTTGCTTGCGCACTGCAGCATCGCCCAGTTTGCTGTTGGAGACAATCTCGTTCGCCAGTGCTTCGGGCGATTGTTTCCCCAAAATACTTTTTACTACCGGGTTATCAACGCCAAGTTTTTCACGCAATTTGCTCAGTGACCAAGCCAACATGGCGCGTTCAAAATCGGTATACAAAGGCACTTCGGCAAACAGACCAGCTTGTACAGCAGGTAAACTGGCATCAGCGAATTCGCGTAGGCGTTGTGCATCGGGTTTTGCTTTTTCGGCGGTGCCGCGCACCAATGTACGCGCCCAGTTTACTTGTTGCGACATAGCGCCAAAACCAATTTCCACCATGACGTAATCGACATATAGGTTGCGCCAGGCGATTTGGGTGTCGCTCAATGTTTTCCACGGGTCGCCATAAGTCGTTGCACGTGCAGGATCACTGTTGACCCAATTGCGAAATGCATTTTCCTGTTCGCGTTTTTGTTGCATAACACTGGGTG
>NZ_JBRFPI010000518.1:0-2454 GCF_053579595.1 Cellvibrio sp. | reverse complement strand
GTTTTTTCGGTGTGATCCGGGCAGGCGGGATAACCGGGAGCAGGGCGGATGCCTTTGTATTGTTCTTTGATTAAATCTTCGTTCGACAGATTTTCATCGCGGTCGTAGCCCCAGAATTCTTTGCGCACACGTTGATGCATGTGTTCAGCGAAAGCTTCGGCTAAACGGTCGGCGAGGGCTTTTACCATGATGCTGTTGTAGTCATCGCCTGCATCCTGATATTGCTTGGCGAGTTCTTCTGCGCCTATGCCGGTAGTGACCGCAAAGCCGCCGATGTAATCCTGTTTTCCAGTTTCTTTGGGTGCAACAAAATCCGCGAGTGAATAATGTGGGCGCGATTCCATGCCTTGTTTTAAGTGCTGTTGGCGGATGTGGTGCAAAGTATTGATTTGTTTTCCATCCGCATCATATACGGCGATGTCATCGCTGTTGACCGTATTCGCTGGCCAGAAGCCGATCACGCCGTTGGCTTTGATAAGTCTTTCATCGATCAATTTACGCAGCATCTGTTGTGCATCGGAAAATAAATTGCGTGCGGCTTCCCCGACGATTTCATCTTCCAGAATTTTTGGATATTTTCCGGCGAGATCCCAGCTGATAAAGAAAGGTGTCCAGTCGATAAAATCAACCAATGTATTTAAATCGTAATCTTCAAATACTTTTACGCCGGTAAATGCAGGGGCGGGAGGGGTGTAATTAGCCCAATCCAGTTTTAAACCTTTGGCGATAGCTTCGGGGTAGGAGCGTACTGTGCCGCGTGGTTTGCGGTTGGCGTTGCGTTCGCGTACGTCTATATATTCTTGCTTGAGTTCTTCCACAAATTTGGGGCGCAATTCGTCGGACAGTAGTGTGCTGGCGACACCTACGGCGCGCGAGGCATCTGCAACGTAGACCACTTGATTGAGTTTAAACACCGGATCAATTTTTACCGCGGTGTGTGCTTTGGATGTGGTGGCGCCACCGATCATCAAGGGTTTGTTAATACCGCGGCGTTCCATTTCGCGGCCGACAAATACCATTTCATCCAGCGATGGTGTGATCAAACCCGAGAGTCCGATAATGTCGCAGTTTTGTTCAATGGCGGTGTCGATAATTTTATCGCAGGGCACCATTACCCCCAGGTCAACCACTTCAAAGTTATTGCACTGCAATACCACGCCGACAATATTTTTGCCGATGTCATGCACATCGCCCTTTACGGTGGCCATCAAAATTTTGCCGTTTGGTTTTGAGGCTTCGGTTTTCTCGGCTTCAATAAACGGTTGCAAATAGGCTACTGATTGTTTCATTACGCGCGCGGATTTAACTACTTGCGGTAAAAACATTTTACCTGCACCAAATAAATCACCCACCACATTCATACCGTCCATGAGTGGGCCTTCGATCACATCGAGTGGGCGAGGATAGTGTTGGCGCGCTTCTTCGGTATCTTCAACGATGTGGGTTGAAATACCTTTTACCAGCGAGTGTTCAATCCGTTTTGCAATCGGCAGTGAGCGCCATTCGGCGTCTTCTTTCACTTCGCCGGTAGAGCCATCACCGCGATATTTTTCAGCGATATCGAGCAGTGCTTCGGTGCCGCCGCTGTGACGGTTGAGGATTACATCTTCAACTTTGTCTTTTAATTCTTGCGGCAAATCGTCATACACCGCCAATTGGCTGGCGTTAACGATACCCATATTCATACCGGCTTTAATCGCGTGGTACAAAAATACCGAGTGGATTGCTTCACGCACCGGGTTGTTGCCACGGAAGGAGAAGGACACGTTGGATACGCCGCCGCTGACGCCAGCGTGAGGCAGGTTGGTGCGAATCCAGCGTGTGGCTTCAATGAAATCTACCGCGTAATTGTTGTGTTCTTCAATACCGGTGGCGACCGCAAAAATGTTCGGGTCGAAAATAATATCTTCCGGTGGAAAATCCAGTTTATCGACAAGCGTGCGATAAGAGCGCTCACAAATTTCTTTTTTGCGCGCCATGGTATCGGCTTGGCCGGTTTCATCAAATGCCATTACGACTACAGCGGCACCGTAGCGCATGCAGAGTTTGGCTTTTTGTAAAAACTCTTCTTCGCCTTCTTTCAGGCTGATGGAGTTTACAATCGGTTTGCCTTGAATACATTTCAATCCGGCTTCGATGACATCCCACTTGGATGAGTCCACCATAATCGGTACACGGGCGATATCCGGCTCGCCAGCAATTAAATTCAAAAAACGCACCATAGCTTTTTCAGCATCGAGCATGCCTTCATCCATGTTGATGTCGATTACTTGCGCACCGTTTTCCACTTGCTCCAGCGCCACTTCGAGAGCGGTGGAATAATCTTCTTCCACAATTAATTTTTTGAAGCGTGCAGAACCGGTAACGTTGCAGCGTTCGCCAACGTTCACGAATAATGAATCTTTAGTAATGTTGAAGGGTTCCAAACCGGACAGGCGACATGCAGGTTCGATT
>NZ_JBRFPI010000517.1:0-2468 GCF_053579595.1 Cellvibrio sp. | reverse complement strand
AAAGATTGGGTGGCTTGCTGGAATATATTTCCGGCCCGGCGTGGAATGCGGCAGATGGTGCTATGGAAGGGCAGATTGGCCTTGAGGGGCAAATTATTGTATTGCAAAAATTGTATCACAACGAAAAATCGCTCGCGGAAATGCAAGCGGTGTTGGACGCTGCCACTGCTATGGAAAATGATGCCTTGGGACGCATGAAAGCATCGGGATTAATGGGGCAGGCTACCGTCAGTAAATTGGATCAGCAATTAAATAATTATCACGCAACACGCGCGGCACTGATCAGTAAATTGCAGGCGGGCACTGTTGCTGCTGAAGAATATAACCAACTCAATAGCCAGCTTGATGGGCTGCTCGCGTTTATCGGAGAAATGGAAGAAGAAGCTGACGGCAAAGTTGAAAGTGAAACTGGCAATGTCCAACAATTGCAGCGTGCGGCGTCCATAAAATTATTTTCAGCCTTGTTGGTAAGTATTGCAATGGCGATAGTTATTTTTATTTTCGCCAACAAAATGATTGTGCAGCCGGTTGCACAGGTTACCGAAAACCTGCAGGAATTGGCCTCAGGCTCGGGCGATTTAACCGCGCGGCTACCTAATGAAAATACCACTACAGAATTGGGGCGCCTTGCATTTGCGTTTAATCGGTTTGTTGAAAAATTGCAGGTGCTGATCAGTCAGGCACAGGCAAGCAATCACACACTCACGGCGGCGAGTGTGCAAATTACCCAATCAATTACCCAGGCAGCCAGAGGTTGCGATGCGCAACTGCGCGAAATTTCTCATGTTGCCAATGCGGTGGATAGAATTTCCAACACCCTGGATAAGGTGGCAGAGGCTGCAGTAGGTGCGAATCAGGCATCCACCGATGCCACGAGCATTACCGGTGCAGGTAACAAAATAGTCGCCTCGGCCCAGCAAGGTGTTGATGAAGTGGTGCAAGAGGTTGATAACGCATCGCAAGTGATTTCTGCGCTGGTGGCTGATAGCCGCAATATAGGTGCAATGCTGGAGGTGATTCGCAGCATTGCAGAGCAAACCAATTTATTGGCTTTAAATGCGGCGATTGAAGCGGCGCGCGCCGGTGAAACCGGGCGCGGTTTTGCGGTCGTGGCCGATGAAGTGCGCAGTCTTGCATCGCGCACTCAGGAGTCCACTAAAGCAATCGAAACTATTATTACCAATCTCACTACCGGTTCAAGTAAAGCGGTAGAAGTTATGAGCGGGGCACAACAAAAAGCGTTGGTGATTAAAGAGCGTATCGCGAATACGTCACAGGCGTTTTCCAACATAGTGGATGCAGTTGATCAAATCCGGCAAATGAATTCGCAAATTGAACGCGCGTCGGAAGAAGAAAAGCAGTCAATGCAACAAATCACCGGTAGCATGGATACGATTCTGCAACAGGCAAAACAAAACCATGAAGCTGGTGAGCAAACCAGCCAATCGCGCGATCACCTTGAGCGCGAGATCCGCAAATTGGATGGATTGCTGAGCGTGTTTCGCACCTAAAGTTTTAAATCGCAATACCAACGTCTAATTCTGCCACATAGCCATCCGTCACGTTGCCAGTGACGGTTGCTAATTGATACTCAACACCATCGCTAAACACATTGTCCGCGCTAAAGGTTTTTACCGAGGTGTTTTGCCCTTTGCTGCTATAGAGTGAAGAGTTGTAAACAGCGGTGGTGATTTCGGCGGGAAATGCCATCTGCGAAATAGCGGTGGACTTAGCGCTGCTGCCGTAGTTGGTTAAAAATATTTGAAAATGAATGTGTGTAATTCGCCCTGCATACCAGCCCGGATAAATTGTGGTGAAGTGTGCAATGCCGCTGGTATCTGTGTACTGCACACCGCGGCAATAGGTTTTTCCTGATTGCCCTGCGTTATTGTTTTGCGAATACCCGGAATAAAGCCCGTCTTTATCGCAATGCCAGATATACACATAACCTGAAACCGGTTTGCAGCTGTCATTGATATTCACCAATTTGAGTTTTACTTGCAGCGGCACGCCAGTTTTATCTTCCGCGATGTTTTCGCGCAGCACCAAAGAATTATCCAATAAGGTCGAGAGTGGAAATGGCCCAATAGTTTCGGTAGGAATTAATGTGCATATTCCCGATGAATTAGTGCTGCTGGTAACGGAGCTGGCAGCAGTAGATGATGTTGTGGTGTTGGTAGTAGATGAGCTTGTGCTGCTATTGCTGCTGGACGATGATCCGCCACCGCAACTAATTAACCCGGCAGCGCCCATCAGACTAAATACACCCAGTGCGGCTAGCGTTCTGCGGCGGTCGTTATCAATAACGGAGCGATTAGTAGCCGCGCTAGCAGCTGTGGAGTGGTTTTTATCGGATGTTTCAAGCATAAGATTTTCTCAGCGTGGTTGTGGTCTAGCTTATGACACCAGCATGGAAAATGAATGCTTGCAGGATTGTGAAAGGATTCAGGAAGAACTGTGGAAAGATT
>NZ_JBRFPI010000516.1:0-2473 GCF_053579595.1 Cellvibrio sp. | reverse complement strand
GGGCTGAGTTCGCTGTCGTCATCGCTGTGCGCTGAACTGAATACAACTACAGGCGCGCATTGGCGATAGTGTTCCGTGAGTGCGCGTGCAAATTGCAATTCCCGTTCTGCACTTGCGTGCGGCATTTTTTGCGCGCGCTGCAAACTGGTTGGCAATAGTGGATTGGGAGCAGGCACTGGCGGCCATTGGCGATGGTGCAAGCCCATCACCCAGCAGTGGCTGAATTGCAAACCGGCGCCTTCAAGTGCGCCGAGGATTTGTATGGGTGAATTGGGGGTCTGTGCTTGGAAGGGTGTTTTTCCGGCAATGCTGCGCAGTTGTTGTATCGCACCGGGATAATTAAATTGAATGCCGGTGCCGTCCAGTTGCAAAAAGTTTTCCAGCACCTGGTTCCATAAAGTGAGTTGCTGGTATTCCTGGCTATCCAATCGCCGTGTGCCCGGCCAGCCAAGTAATTGCAAATGCTGTTGGAAAAAATCACACCAATGTTGTGCGCTGTGATTACCAAAACTCTGGCGGCGATAATTTTCCAGTTGCACTAAACGTGTAATCAGGTTGGTATCGCTTTCGGCAATGGCTAATTTGCTGGTGAGTTTTTGGCAGTGGTAGCGCAGGTCACTCAAGCTAATCGTAAATTTTCCGAGTTTGCGCAGGGTTTGGATTAAATGTGTGCGCAAGACTAATTCGCTATCGGCATCGCCAAAAAAAGGTGAAAGCAATAAATTGCAAATCGCCTCCAAATCCCATGAGGATTTTTGCAGCTCCAATAAATCCAGCGTAGCCGTAATAATGGGCGTGGCGCCCAGTGGTGTACCGGCAGAAAAGTTAAATGGTAATGTGTATCGCGGACGATCCGGCAGGGAGGCGAGAGGTTCAAATACCTCGACAAAAATACGCTCGACTTGATCGCGGCATTGGCCGAGGTTCGGCACGATAATCCCAATCATTGCCGCCGGATTTTGCTCCAGCTGAATTTTGCTCCAGAGCGCCGCTGCGCGGATTTCTGCTTCGCTGTTTTGTGTCTCGGTACGAATTAGTTGAATCTGTTGGTTATCCAGTTTGATATTGCGCAATTCGTGACAGGCGCTATTAATTAAATCCTGGTGTTGGGGTGGAATATCATCAAAACCGGTGAGATGGATGATGGCTTCTTGATTGAGCTGCAAATTCTTAAATGCATCGATCAAAATTTGATTTGCACTTTCTTGTGTAATAAATCCCAGCTGCGCCAAACGCGCGCGAAATTCACCCAGCCAGGTAAGCCAGCAGTAAGTATTGCTCTGGTTGTTCAACAGCGGCTCGGCAGCACTGACTTGCTCTTCAGTGAGTTGCCAAAGTTCCAGATTGCGCAGCGCGCTATCGGCGGCTTGAGCTAAAGGCTCCGGTTGCAAGAGTGCGGCGGCGAGGGAGGATTCGCCGATAATTTTTTCCCAGAGGGTTTGGCGCTGCAAGTTATTGATAATCCGCTGTGCGGCAGGTGCATAAGCGCGGCGCTGCAATACAGCCCAATTCATTTCAATCCATTGGCTCAATGAATAGATACGCGGGCTGTGCCAGACGTTGGTTGCTTCTGTCTGCCGCTGGCCATAAGAGCGCAACATATGGTTGCGTAGGCGACTGTTGGCGGTGATGACCAATTCACCGCTAGCGATAGCGGTGAGGTAGGGGGGTATATCGAAATAGGTATCAACCATGGTGATCAGATGCATCTCATCTTTGAAGAAATTGATAAGTATTATGACCGGTATTGTTGGGCGCTGGCGAGTGCCTATAAACTCTGTCTATAATCCAACCACCTCTACAGATTTAAGAATAATCATCATGATGGAACTGATTCGACGAGGTTTTTTGGTTGCTTGTTGTATTTTTGCTTCGCATACCGTGTTTGCGGGTGTGCATGTATTGGGTTTGAACGACTTGCTGCTGCCTTTCCCTGTAAGCAAGGGCGATCAATTAGTAGTGCCTCTAACGATTCCTCCCCATCAATTTAAGGTGATTTGGCTAACTGAGGAATTTGCCTCTACCAAAGTGTTTTTAGAAGACCCGCGTGGACCTATCCTTCAGAATATTAAGGTGCGTGACTTTTATTTGCGCCGTCGTGTATTGCTCACGCATGAAACGTGTAATCCCTGCCAGTTGCGTATTTCGGTTTGGACCGAGCACCCAAAGCTTGCCCGGGTTCAGGCTCGTATAGAAACATTTTCAGTGGTGGATAATAAGCTTCGATTTATCGCAGAGCAGCAGTTGCAGCGCATCCAGCAGAACATCGATACCGAACAACGGTATTTTTTACCTGATTTGGTACCTCTTATCGATGAGTTGTCTGATACTTGGCGGCTATTGGGAGACAAAAAAGAACTGATTAATAGCCACTATTTACAAGGCGCGTATACAGAAGGAAAAAACAATAATCCATTACAAGTATTCTTGAGTGATTACACAAAGGCTCAGCTTTTAGAACTGCTAGGTAATT
>NZ_JBRFPI010000515.1:0-2491 GCF_053579595.1 Cellvibrio sp. | reverse complement strand
CGCGAACAAACCGTTGTGTTTTTATGCCGCGTTGCTGAATTATTGTCAGCAACATCCAGGTGTACGCCTATGCCAACATGCCATCTTACCGGACGAATTATTAACCTTAGCCAATCAATATTTTATGCGTCTCGTCGTGCTCGGCCACACCATCCGCAAACGCCCGGATTTTGATGCGAACCTTGAAAAAATGTTAAGCGAAATTCGCGCGGCATTGGATGAATTGTTTATCGATCATCCAGAAAGTAAATCGCTGTTTTATCCACCCAAAGCGCTCGGCGAGGGCTCGCGCTCAAAAATGCATAATTTTGCTTTGAGTCGTTTAGGTGAAGCGGAGTGGGAGATTAAAGGAAAATAAAGGTTGTGAACCTTATTTATTCAATGCGCCAAAGGCGCATTGAATTGTTGGAGAAGGGAGGGTCCCCGCTTAAAAACCCTTCAACTGTTTTAATTTCAATTCAGTCACTTCACTCGCTGGTTTGCTGTAGTCGTGATTAAACAGCGCCGCTTCCCATGAACCATAAACCGGGTTGGGAATTAAAAACCATTTGGTGCCCCATGCGCTCTGGCCGTTTTTAGCCAGTTCGACACGTGTTTCCGGCGAGCTTTTTGCGCCCGAGACAAAATCGCCAAAGTCATCGCCGATCAACGCGATAATACGAAAATCTTTGCTGATGAAAGTGCGCCTTGCGCCTTTATCGGAAGAACTCCAGCGATTTTCATTTTTGGTGAGCACTACATCGATATCATCGCGCAGCGGTAAGTTTTGTTGCTGCAAGTTTTTGCGCGTGTCCTGCTCCTGGCTTGCCTCACGGTTGGTGACGTAAAAAATGGTCACGCCCTGTGAATCGGCAAAATCCAAAAAGGCTTTAGCGCCTGGTAGCGGTTGTGCTGTGGCGAGTTGCGTCCATTTGTCCCAGGCTTCTTGGGTGAAAATGGCATTGTCTTTAATTAATTGCGCCTGGAACGGCGAGTTATCCAGCACAGTTTCATCAATATCCAAAATAATCGCGGGCGGTAAATTTTGGTAATCGCTGCTTTGTTCTTGGGCGGCGGTCCAGTTTTTATCGGCCAAACCTTTGCCTAACATGCTGGTGGCTTGGGTGTAAGCACTTTGGGTGAGGGCGTAATATTCAGCGGAGGTTTGCATCCACAGCACTGCATTCAATCGCTCATAAGTGGGCTGTGCCTGCGCGTTGTTTTTTGTGTCGATGGAACCGCAGGCGCTAATGCAACAGGCACTGGCCAACAGGCTGATGTGGCATAGATTTTTTAACGAAGTAGTCGGCATAATTTTCTCATTGTCAGGTTGTTTACAAGGGTTTGTGTTCGTAATTGTTTGTCTTTGTTAAGCGTTGAGTGCCCTTGTGTACCATTTTTATATAAAGATAATTAATCAGTAAGCAGAATTATTTGCGGTGTTAAGCGGGATAATGATGTTTGTGCCAGTGCTGCGCAATTTCATCGCGGCGGCATATCCACACATCATTGTGCTGCAAAATATATTGGATAAATCGTTCCAGCGATTGGATGCGCCCCGGTCTGCCGATAATGCGGCAGTGCAAACCTATATTCAGCATCTTGGGTGCTAATTTTCCTTCAGCGTAGAGCGCATCAAAACTGTCTTTGAGATAGGTAAAAAATTGGTCGCCACAATTAAATCCCTGCGCCGCCGCAAAACGCATATCGTTGCTGTCGAGCGTGTAGGGAATAATTAGATGCGGTTTGCCGTTATTGATATGCGCATATTCCTGCGTCCAGTAAGGTAAATCGTCCGCGTAGGAATCCGAGTCATATAAAAATCCACCTTGCTCGATGACCAATTTGCGCGTGTTAGGACTGTCGCGGCCGGTGTACCAACCCAGTGGGCGCGACCCGGTAACGCGCGTGTGTATGTCAATCGCCGTGCGAATATGTTCGCGCTCAATTTCCTCTGGCATAAATTGGTGATCAATCCAGCGGTAGCCATGGCTGGCAATTTCCCAACGGGATTCAAGCATGGCTTCCACTGCATCCGGGTTGCGTTCCAGTGCCATAGCGACACCGTAAATGGTTACCGGCAATTGGTATTTATTGAATAATCGATGCAGCCGCCAAAAGCCTGCGCGGCTGCCGTATTCATAGAGCGATTCCATACTCATATGGCGCGCTTCAAAGGCGCGTGCGCCGATAATTTCCGATAAAAAAGTTTCCGATGCGACATCGCCATGCAGCACGCAATTTTCTGCACCTTCTTCGTAATTAATCACAAACTGCACGGCAATTCGCGCGCTGCCGGGCCAATTGGCTTTGGGGGGATTCCTGCCGTAGCCGAGCAGGTCGCGTGGATAGGTTGCTGGGTTGTTGCTATCGCTCATGTGCTTTACCGCTAATAAAAGTGTGCTTAACAAAACTTTAATAAATACCGGGGTTTTGTCAAAGCATCATCAAATTCTGTGCCATCGTTCAAGGTTAGTGTTTTCCCGCGAATCGCCTTAAAACCCGCAATATT
>NZ_JBRFPI010000514.1:0-2495 GCF_053579595.1 Cellvibrio sp. | reverse complement strand
ACCACATTGAATATTTTCTTTCTATCAAATAGTTTTTTTAAGAGAATACCAAGCGCTGACGTATTGCATAAATCACCCTATTTTCATCTATGCAATAAATTCGCATTTAAAAAATAACAATAAATTTGTCTGTCACCCACCCAATGACAGCGGCGCTATCTTAGATTGCCTCCACAGCGGTTTATCACACGTATCGATCTGTTAGTGACCTACATTGCTAACAAGCTGCGTGTTTATCCTATTTCATCGCAATGACATCCCTAAGAAATCATTCCTGTGGTTTCGTTCGATGTAAAAATGATAGCGCAATCATTGTGGTGTAAATAATAGGTCAGGCGTTACAACCGTGCCGAAGTGATTCGGCATTTACTTTCGAGGAAGAAACTATGAGCAGCTTCAACGCTTCTGCAATAACCCCTCGCATGGCAGGTGCTAAAAACCGCACCATCTATGCATTATGGGGTTTTTTAACACTATCCGTGTTATCCACCCAAGCTTATGCAGGTTGCCAATATATGGTAACCAATCAGTGGGGCAACGGGTTTTCCGCCACCATAAAAATAACCAACTCAGGTGCTAGCGCTATCAACGGCTGGGATATCAATTGGCGCTATAGTGGCGACAATCGTATCACCAGCAGTTACAACACCACCCTCACGGGCAGCAACACCTACAACGCCAAAAGCCTCAGTTGGAATAGCACCATCCAACCCAACCAGACAGTAGAGTTTGGTGTACAGGGGACAAAGGGAGCAGCAGCCGCTGAAGTACCTGTTATCAATGGCACCGCTTGTACGACACCAATGTCTTCCTCTGCAGCCTCATCATCGCGAGCAAGCAGCTCGGCAATTTCATCTTCGGTTGTTTCATCTTCGTCAATTGCTCCCAGCTCCAGCAGTAGCTCCAGCTCTTCAGCCGTTAACACGGCCACATGGAATCTGGATAGCAGCGCGTCTTACCTGAACTTTGTCACTACCAAAAACACCCACAATGTTGAAGTACACAACTTCACCCGCATTAGCGGCGCCATCAGTGCGACGGGTGTTGCTACTTTGGCGATCGACCTCAGCAGCGTAAATACCAATATTGCCCTGCGCGATGAACGCATGCGCGATCTGCTCTTCCAGATCACCAGCTTCCCAACCGCCACCGCCACACTCAATTTGCCCAGTGGATTGCTCACCAACCTTGCTGTGGGTGACACCAGTGAAATCCAGCTCACCGCGAACCTCGACCTGCATGGTGTGACCTCCCCTGTCACAACCAAAGTGTCGGTGCAGCGGCTGTCTGCCACCCGCATCCTCGTTCAAAACCTCTCGCCCATTGTGGTGAATGCGCCGGATTACGCGCTCGCTGCCGGCGTAGAGGCATTGCGCGCTGCAGTCGGTATCGCTTCGATTAGCTCGGCGGTACCCGTGGATTTCACCCTCGTCTATGACGCCCGTTAATCGGACTGGAGAAAATCGAGATGAAAAAATTATTGAAATTATCGATGCTTTCCCTGGGGCTGATAGCCTCCGGCAGCACATTCGCACAGGGTGCCTGTAGTGTGAATTACACCACTACCAATTCCTGGGGTAATGGTGGGCAGCAGGATTTGGTTATCACCAATACCAGCGCCGCCAAAACCAGTTGGCAGCTTTGTTGGACATTTAACGGCAACGAAGTAATTAACAACCTATGGAACGGCAGTTACACCACAAGTGGTAAAAACGTGTGTGTAAAAAATGCGGGATACAACGGCAACTTGCCAGCCAATGGTACGGTCGCTTTTGGCTTTACCCACACCAACGCCCCGGGCGCCAAACCCACCAGCTTCACTCTCAACGGTGTTGCCTGTGGCGGTACCGCCAGCAGCAGTGCACCTAGCAGCCTTCCAACCACAAGTAGCAGCCGGAGCACCAGCAGTGGCTTCACTACCAGTCGCAGTACCAGCAGCAGTAGCCTTCCCGCAAACGCCGCTCGCTGGTTGCTAAACGACAGCAAATCGGTGCTCAACTTTGTATCGGTCAAAAATACCGATGTCGCGGAAACATTCACCTTTGGCCAACTGCAAGGCACTGTTTCAAGCAGCGGCCAAGCAACCTTGACTATCCCGCTCGCCAGTATTTTGACCGGGGTAGCTATCCGCGATACACGCATGCAGAGCATGTTGTTTGAATCCAGCTACCTGCCCAATCTGCACGTCACTACTCAGTTGGATCTCGCCGCGCTCGATGCCATGGCCGCGGGCAGCACCAGCACCCTGAACCTCAGCGGCAGCTTGATCCTGCACGGTGTGATCAAACCCCTGACGTTTGATGCCCTGGTGATCAAGCATGCCAACAACAGCGTTAGCTTCTCTCCACGCAAGCCGATCGTGATCAACTCCACTGACTTCGATTTGAGTGCCGGTATTGAATTACTGCGCCTAACTGCAGGTGCAAGCAGCATCGGTGAGAAAGTCCCGGTCTACTTCAAGATGTTTTTGACCAAGCACAATCCCACCAACTTAC
>NZ_JBRFPI010000513.1:0-2553 GCF_053579595.1 Cellvibrio sp. | reverse complement strand
CCGGAAGTACGCCGGATTGCGGAAGAACACGGTCTGGTTACTCACAACAAAAAGGACAGCACCGGGATTTGTTTTATCGGCGAGCGCCGCTTTAAAGACTTTTTGCAACAGTACCTGCCCGCACAACCCGGTGAGATTCAAACTCCGGACGGAAAAGTGATCGGCGAGCATATGGGTCTGATGTATCACACCATTGGCCAGCGTCAGGGGTTGGGCATTGGCGGCGTAAAAGGTGCCAACGAAGAGCCCTGGTTCGTTGCGCAGAAAGACTTGACGCGCAATGTACTGGTGGTGGTACAAGGTACGGATCACCCTCTTTTATACACCAATCACTTAATTGCCCAACAGGCCCATTGGATTAACGGTACTCCGCCCTCATCTTCCTTTACCTTTACCGCCAAAACCCGCTACCGCCAACCCGATCAGGAGTGTGTGGTAACGCTAATGGCCGATGGCACTCTGGACGTGAGCTTTTTGCAACCGCAGCGTGCGGTGACGCCCGGACAATCAGTCGTTTTTTACAGTAACGATGTGTGCCTTGGTGGCGCCGTGATCGAATCTACCGACAACCGCTAACCCGTTAATTAAATCCCTTTTCAAGTAGCTGAGAGAATTTCGCGTGAGCAAAAACTGGCAAGACATTACCCTCGCCCTCGCAGGCGTATTTCAGGCAACTGCATTAGTTGAACAGGTTGCAAAAACAGGCCATGTCCCGCCCGATGCTTATAAATGCAGTATTGAAAGCATGCTCGACCTCAACCCCGAGAGCACACTCGCCGTTTACGGCGGGAATCTGGAAAACCTGCGTACCGGACTGGAAGTGATGCGCGAGTTGTTGCGCCCCGGCTCGCAAAAACACCGGGAAACATTGCGCTATGGTTTAGGTGTGTTGCACTTGCAGAAAAAACTCGCTGGCCGACGCGATATGCTCGGCGTTATCGGAAGTCGGCTGGAACAAGTCGCACAACAGGCGCAGCATTTTTCATCTACCCACGAAAACGTTATCGCCAACCTGGGGACGCTCTATACCGAGACACTAAGCACCTTCCGTTTTCGCATTCAGGTCAATGGCGACTACAATTATCTGCAACAACAGCGCATCGCCAACCAAATCCGCGCCCTGCTGCTCGCGTCAGTGCGCTCCGCAATATTATGGCGACAAGTTGGCGGCAACCGCTTGCAACTCCTGTTTTACCGTAAGCATATTGCGCAACAGGTCGATGATTTTTTGCGCCGGATGTAATTCGGCCGCATCACACAGAATTCGCATTGTATTTTTATCTTTTTAATCTTTAATCGAGAAGCACCATGGACAATTCATTTAACACGCTCACCGCACTTAATGCGGTATCTCCAGTCGATGGCCGTTACGGCAGCAAAACTATTGCACTGCGCAGCATTTTCAGCGAATTCGGTTTGATCCGCTTCCGCGTAGAAGTGGAAGTGCGTTGGTTACAACAACTCAGCCGTTTGGCTGGGGTACCGGAAGTACCGGCATTTAGTGCAGCGACCAATGCCATTCTCGACAAAATTGTTACGGACTTTAACGAAGCTGATGCACAAGCGGTAAAGGATATTGAGCGCACCACCAATCACGATGTGAAAGCGGTTGAATATTTTCTTAAAAATAAATTCGCCGGCAATACCGAACTCGAAGCAGTATTGGAATTTGTGCACTTCGCCTGCACTTCGGAAGATATCAATAACCTCTCGCACGCATTGATGCTGCGCGAAGGCCGCAAAGTATTCCTGAAAGATGCAGAAGCGATTATCGATGGCATCGCCAAACTCGCACACGATTACGCGGCAGATTCCATGCTCTCCCGCACCCATGGCCAAACCGCATCGCCCACGACGGTGGGCAAAGAAATGGCGAACGTGGCTGCGCGTTTACGTCGCCAGTTAAAAACCGTTAAAGAAGTGGAATTGCTCGGCAAAATTAACGGTGCCGTTGGTAACTACAACGCACACTTGTCTGCCTACCCGGATGTCGATTGGCAAACCAATGCCAAAGAATTTGTTGAAAGCTTGGGATTGAGCTGGAACCCCTACACAACCCAAATCGAACCACACGATTACATTGCTGAATTGTTTGATGCGATTGCACGTTTTAACACCATCGTGATCGATTTTGACCGCGATGTATGGGGTTATATCTCGCTCGGTTACTTCAAACAAAAAACCATTGCCGGGGAGGTGGGATCTTCCACTATGCCGCATAAAGTGAACCCGATTGATTTTGAAAACTCGGAAGGTAACCTGGGAATCGCCAACGCGATTTTTACTCACCTCGCACAAAAACTGCCTATCTCCCGCTGGCAGCGCGACCTGACCGACTCGACGGTATTACGTAATATGGGCGTGGCGTTTGGCTATACCTTGCTGGGCTATGACTCTTGCCTGCGCGGCCTGAACAAACTGGAAATCAATGCCGAGCGCATGCAGGCCGATCTGGACACCAGTTGGGAAGTGCTGGCCGAGCCGATCCAGACCGTCATGCGCCGCTACGGTGTTGCCAACCCGTACGAGCAGTTGAAAGAACTCACTCGTGGT